>JAXHTS010000078.1 GCA_034190085.1 Spirochaetota bacterium | reverse complement strand
ATGAGTCAGGTAAATGCCATCCATCAGATTTTGATATTAAACCCATAACGATATCCTCCAGTAATATTATGTCTCTTAATGAAAGTATCGGCAAATATTACTCCCTACTGGAATAGACTCTAAGTAGATATTGTACTATAATCCTCTCTAAGAATTAGTATTTTTTCATAGCCTAATATCAGTATAACAAAAAGTATTAGACAATAAATCAGAGAGGACTCATTTAATGATTGCTGCAGATAAATATCCGACAACCTGATCTTTACCCCCTGCAGTATCCCCGGAATTTGCATACTTTAAAATATCAATTTTTGTCGCGCCCAAGGCTTTACATAATATTAATCCAATGAGAACAGGGCCCTGTCCACAGGCTTCTGCTCTTCCACTGTGCAATGTATTATACAGACTTACCTCATCAAGACTCCTTATATCTTCGATAAATATATTATCCATTCTGCAGGCCTCTTCATACATTTTATAGTGAGAGAGGTCAGTGGAAATTACAACTATAAATTTTCTCTTCTCATTGACGAGCACATCTGATATCTCCTCAGCAATAGCTCTGCAAAGATCAAGATCAGTTGTTCCAATAATAATTGGAACGAGTGTAAAATTCTGAAGAGTCCTCTGCAAAAAAGGAACCTGAACCTCTAATGAATGCTCAGAATTATGCGCCTCCTTGAAAAAATCGAAATGGGTTTGCTTTATAAGTTTTTCTCCGATTAAATTGTCAATACTTACCTCTCCAAAGGGAGTCTCATATACACCTGATGGAATAACAGAAGCCCCGTTAAACCTTCCCCTATGACACGGAGCAAGGACAATAGCGATCTGGATGTCAGAATTCATTAGATGTTTATATGAATAGGCAGCAATAGGGGCTGAATATACATATCCTGCATGAGGAGAGATCAGCCCAATAACTTTTCCATCAATGCTCTTTTTCTCAGCAAGATTCAGATACTCATCTATCTCATCACCCAGCGCTTTTGGATTAGAAGAATAAAAAGAACCGGCAACAACAGGTCTTCTATGCCACATAATTGCCTCCATATTTATAATTATTCAAATAGTACCCTATTTGCTTTATTCAACATAAATTGCATCAATCCTTTCTTTATGGTTATTATCTGCATACTATCTAAATTTCAAGAAAAAATCATCTATTCATAATGTTTTTCACAATTGAGGTTAGGGATTTAATTTAGAATTGATCTATAGGCAAATTGAATCATATCACTAAATCCAATTATTTTCATAAATTATTTGATGCTAAATTGATGTTTTTATGAAACATCCTAAATCATCTTAGAATTACTGAACTATTGAGCAGTTACTGTACTCTATACTAATAATAAAAATCCTTGCAAAGCTATTAACATTCTATTATGATAAATTTATAAAAATCTACAAATAAATCAATATACCATAATCATTCAAGATTATAAACTAACTATATTATAAATTAATTTACTAATTTTGAACGGGCAGATGTATTCCTTAAGGATATATCATCATACTGGAGGACTATGTGGCAGAGATATTGCTGATTGAGGATAGCAAATTAATTGCGTCTGCGATAAAAAAAAAGATAGAGTCAGAATTGCTATTAAGGGTTAAGTGGGGACAGAGTTACTCAGATGCTATTAAACTTGTTAAAGAAAATAATTCAAATTTTTTTATTAGTCTATTAGATCTATATCTTCCTGATGCTCCAAATGGAGAAATTGTTGATTTCGTATTATCAAAAGACATACCCTCTATCGTGTTTACTGGAGAGTTAAGTGATGATGTGCGAGAATATATCTGGTCCAAAAAGGTTATCGATTATGTTCTCAAGGAGGGCTCTCATAATCTTGACTATATAGTCTCTCTTATTAGACGTATTAGTCGAAATAAGTCAATTGACGTTCTTGTTGTTGATGATGATCGTCTTTTTAGAATACATCTTCTAAAATTATTAGAAGTGCATAAATATAATGTATTTGAGGCTTCTGATGGGAACGAGGCTCTTGGGATTATTAAAGATAATCCAGATATAAAAATGATTATCACTGACTATCATATGCCCAATATGGATGGATTTCAATTAATAAAAGAGGTTCGAGAGAAGTATTCTAAAGAAGAGCTAGCCATAATTGGGATTGCTGGCAAAGGTGACAATACCCTATCTGCACGTTTTATTAAAAACGGGGCCAATGATTTTATTGATAAACCTTTTGTAACAGAGGAATTCTATTGTAGAGTAACACAAAATATTGAAATGATTGAGCATATCAATGCGCTTAGAAATTCCTCAAACAAGGATTATTTAACGGATCTTTACAACCGCAGATACTTTTTTGAATTAGGCAACCAATTATTTACCAACTCAAAGAGAGAGCAGATAACGATTACTGTGGCAATGATTGATATAGATTATTTTAAGAAGATTAATGACACCTATGGACATGCCGCCGGGGATGAGGTATTAAAGCAATTATCACAAATACTAAAAAAATCATTTCGAGAATCTGATATTGTTTCACGCTTTGGCGGTGAAGAATTTTGCATATTAACAACCAATATGGATCACGAACATTCACCGAGGATCTTTAATGGACTTAGGAAAAAAATTGGAGAAACGTCTATCAATATTGGTTTTAAAAAGATACAAATTACAGTAAGCATTGGTATTTGTATCAAATTGATGGATTCGTTAGAGGACATGATCGAACAGGCCGATTCAATGCTCTATAAAGCGAAAGAGGGTGGCAGGAATAGGGTAATGCTTATTAAGTAATAGAACGAAAAAATCAAGTATTTCGAATAACACGCCAAATAAAATATAAAGGATAATAAAGGTAAGGCAAATCATACCGAAACATCTGCCTTACCTTTATATAATAATTAATCCCGCTTATTGAACTAGTGTATATTAGATCCTACTTTCTTTTATATAGACGATTTCAGTGATAACAATGATTATTCAACTATAAAATCACCAAAGGAAACACATTCGTGCCCATCATATTCAGCTCCGCTTGTTGAGTAGACGCTAATCATATCACCTGACTCTATTGATGCTGCTGTTCCAATTTCTGGGATCAATTGCGTGGCTCCACCTGGCACATTTGGGTAAGTGACTGGCGAAGGGAATCCACCATTTTCCGAATTAATAAACCATTTGATTTCATAGGTTGAGCCGTCATAAACAATTATTGTCTGCATATCCCCTATGGGAGACCAACTAATATACTTATTCACATCATTATAACTAACCGAAAGCATTGCCCAACAATATTGGAATTCTAAATCCAAATTCAATGTCTCACTAGGACAGTAAAAAAGATTTTTTTGTGCGGTATAGTACACATAGAATGTCTCATCGGTGAATAGCCACCAAGCCATAAGATTTAATTTTGTGGCATACACGCCTGACACGGAAAAATCTCCGTTTGAATCACTTGTTGTGAAATAGTAACAATTATCAAAGGGATTGCAAAAATCTATCAATAAATCCGGATTCAATGTTTCATCCAGTGCAAAGATAAAAGCTTCATCAGCGGGTGATCCATTTTTTGTAACCTGTCCACTGATCTCACACACTGAAATCTCGACCTCATTATCAGCATTCATACTGAGGTTACCAATATCCATGCAGCCATCGGGACAAGAACCCTGTTCCGTAGTTACATCAATCTCAGTGAATCGGTACATCTTTCCCTGGGATGTCGCAGAAATTAGAACACTCTGCGTCTCCTCATTGGTTCCATCATTATCAACATCCTCACCAGGTCCCTCGGAACGCATCACATCTACACAGAACTCTCCATTTATGTCAGTTGTCTGAGGAGATGAGCTTCCAGAATAAGTTACACCTTCCACATTTACAGTAGCACCTGCAACAGGATTACCGCTGGTATCAACAATTCGCCCTTTTATGCAGGCATGGGAATCTACCGGCCAATCCACATTCCAATATGAAAAATGTGATACATTTGATACTGCGAAGAGTTCACCCGTAAAGCTTTTATTGTTTATGATTGCGATCTGACCCTCATCAATCTTTGCACGGTCTCCATTTTCAAGCCAACCTTGCCCATCCCGAATCCATTCTCCGCTTGCTTCGTCAAAATAATACATAGGCACGTCAATTTGGCCATTCCCGGCAGTGAGATCCTGAATGACATCCCATGTATCCTTAGGAACCTTCATACGTATCTCTGCAGTTTCGCCATTTTTAAGCCTATTAATTCTTTTTCCCTTTGCATCATTCAACTCAAATGCAGTAAATACCCCTGAGATAAGCATATTGCCATCACGGTCAGAAAATGATCCAGGAAATCTGTCTGTGTCTGTAACCGGATTGAAAACCCTTGCATAACCGGATGATATATCTATTCCACTCACCTCAACTGTACCTGCATCATCTCTCCATCTATCCAAGTCATCCTTGGTTAATGGATCCATCTTAGTAAGAGATCCATCCAGAATAATTTCACCCAACGAATTAACTTCAACCGTCTTCAAGAGTTTTGCATAACCCTCCTTGTAAAAGGACAGTACAATTTTTTTTCCAATCATTGTTGGAGCCGCAACTCTATAGCTACCCTCGTTGTCTGCCAGCACTGTCGCGCTCTCATTGAAATCTATTACACCATTATTATTTAAATCCGTGCTGGCAGTGACTTGAGCCCCATCAGCAGGGATTAACTCAGGTTGAGACTGCGCTCCTCCAGGACTAAGATAAACATGTCCGGAAATCGTCAGTTGATCTGAAGGTATTACATATGACGGACTACCGTCATCATCATCGCAACCACATCCATGAATAAATCCAAAGGCTATACTAATAGCTATCGCTAAAAATATGTTTAATACTACGCTTCTTTTTACTCCTTGCCCATTTATAAATCCTAATATTTGAGACGAACTAAATCTATTCATGATCAAACCTCCTGTATAATCTCATTTAACATCTATACAAAATACTATTTTCTCTTAGGATATGTGAGCTACTGACTCAATTCTATGAAGAATTGTTACTCCATTTAAAATTATTATAGACAAGTGATGTAAATTTACTTAATAAATCAAACATAATTTTTAATAATTATTAAAAATGTTGATATTTTATAGCAGTAAATAAAATAGCGAGTGTAATCTACTAGGATAATGTATATCTAACAATATAGATGATAAGTACTATTCACACCCGAGTTAAGTTGAATTTTGCGCAGTTTAACGGAGCTAAATTTCAGCATCAACGACATGTTATATTGACTCTCTTTAATAATCGATACAGTTTTGCAGAAAATATCCATCTCAATAAGGGAAAAAGATATAAAAAATTATAGATATTGCTCCCAATATCCATATTCCTAGTGGCACTTCTCCTCCCTTACCGGATACAGTCTTAATTATTGGGTAAACAATAAAACTTGCTGTCATGCCTATACCAAGATTATATGTAAAACACATCATGAGAATTATAGTAAAGACTGGAATCACTTCCGATAAATCGTCAAATTTAACTCTAGATATGGGTGAAAGCATCAACATCCCAACTATGATTAAGGCAGGGCCATAAGCGCATGCAGGAATTATAGTAAAAAAGGGCGCAAAGAAGAGCGCCAAGAGAAATAATAATGCAGTTACGATAGAGGTTAAACCAGTCCTTCCGCCAGCTTCAATACCAGTCGCAGATTCTATGAAAGTGCCTGTAGTCGTTGTTCCCAATAAAGCCCCAACAACAGTTGCAAGGGAATCGCATAGCATCGGTTTCTCGATCTCAGGCAGATTTCCATTCTCATCCAACAAACCCGCTCTATAAGAGACACCAATCAATGTGCCCATGGTATCAACAAAATCCATAACAAAGACCGTTAGAATAACAGAAAAAAATCCCCAGGTCAAAGCGCCGATAATGTCAAGCTTGAATAGAGTAGGTTCGAGACTCGGTGGCATACTCAGCCATTTATCTGGCAATTCGGTTATGTTAAATAGAAAGGATAGGAAGGTAACAAGGATCATACCAAGGAGTATTGAACCATTTACCCGTTTTATTAATAGAAATCCTATAAATAAAAATGCAAATATTGATAAGAGTACGGCTGGATTATGAAAATTTCCAACATGAACTGGGGCTCCTGCCACCCCTAATCTTACAATACCTGTCTCATTTAAACCAATAAAGCTTAAAAATAAGCCAATCCCCACGGCAAATCCAATCTTTAAACCCTCTGGTATCGAATTAGCAAACCAATTTCGTATTTTTAAAATTGTTAAGAGTGTAAAAAGAATCCCACCAATAAAAATAGCGCCAATAGCAGTCTGCCAGCTATATCCTAAGACCTTTACGACAGTAAATGCTATAAATGCATTTTCACCCATATAGGGCGCAATTGCAAAGGGTCGTTTTGCATAAATTCCCATTAGTAGTGTTCCGAAGAAGGCGCTTAAAATCGTAGCAACCATTGAAGCCCCAAAGGGGATTCCAGCTGCTTCCAGAATCTTTGGATTAACGATTATAATATAGGCCATAGTAACAAATGTAGTAATTCCTGCAATTATCTCAGTTTTTACTGATGATCCCCTTTCAGTAATTTTAAAATACCTATCTAATAGCTTCATCCGACCTTTCCTAATGGTATCATTTCATTATTAAACATGCTGCTTAGCAGTAATGGGAAGCCCCTTCACCCTCTGTACTCGCCTGCATTGATATATCTAAAATACCAGAGATTCAAGGATTTAGAACCTTTCTTTAAGTTCCCTCTCTATAATCTCAATAACTCTATCTGAATCAGCCTCAAGCTCAATGGGTTTATTGGCATACCTGCTATTTATTCCATCAAGACTGGATTCGTGATAGGCTATCTTAAATTCAGAAAATTTTAATCCATGAGCAGTAGAGATAATGATTGTGCGATCATTCTTCGATATAAGTTGCTTCTCTAATAGCTTTATAAGTACTGCAAGGGCTACTCCTGTATGAGGACATGAGTATAATCCTGTTCTATCAGCCATAGCAGCGGCATTAGCGAGTTCTTCCTCACTGGCATGTTCTACTATTCCATTAAAATACTTTAGCGTGCTGATAGCCTTTTGTACAGATACAGGATTACCTATCTGTATTGCTGATGCAAGGGTCTTCTCAGGTACTATTGGATCAAAATCCTTAAAACCCTTTTTATATGAAAGATATAATGGATTTGCCTTCTCAGCTTGGGCTAGCACAATTCGTGGAATCCTCTGGATGAGTTTGAGCTTTCTCATCATCTTAAATCCATTCCCAAGGGCAGCCACATTCCCTAAATTGCCACCCGGAATAACTATAACATCTGGAACCTCCCAATCGAATTGTTGCACCATCTCAATTGAAACAGATTTTTGCCCCTCGATCCTAAGGGAATTCATTGAATTTGCAAGATAGATATTATAGCTTCTGGTAACATCCTGAACTATCTTCATACACCCATCAAAATCCGTATCAAGGGACAACACAATTGACCCATTTGCCATGGGTTGTACAAGTTGAGCGGTTGATATCTTATTACTTGGTAAAAATACAATCGAAGGGATACCAGCATAGGCGCAATAAGCTGAAAGGGCAGCAGAGGTATCCCCTGTGGAGGCACAGGCCACAGCGTCAATATTCTTGCCATGCTTAATCATCTGGTTAACAACGGACACAAGGACAGTCATACCCAAATCCTTGAATGAGCCGGTATGACTATTCCCGCACATCTTTACCCAGAGTTCATCCATCCCCAGCATCTCTCCCAATCTCTTTGCCCAGAAGAGATTGGTATTACCCTCAAACATTGAAACGATACTATCATTATCAATAGAAGGACATACCCATTCCTTTTTACCCCATACTCCACTGCCATAAGGCCACCATGTAGTGCCAATCCTGCTATCGAAAAGCGCCTTCCACTCCCTCGATGACCTGTCATTCAATTTTTCAAGATCATGTGCTACTTCAAGCAGGTTTCCGCATCTCTTACATTTATATACTATCTCCTCAAGAGAGTATTCTTCATCACATCCAGATATGCAACGGAAGACTGCGCTATAATTTCTATTGCTCATCAGAATCTCCAACACTGAATGAATCTTCTACCCTAATTAGGGTAACACTACCATCAATAAAATCAAAATCATTAATCTCCTTGACAGAGAGCATTATTCCTTCCTCAGGTGCTTTATGAGTCATAATCACTAAGGGGACATATCTCGTATCAATTGCCTTTTGTATTACTGAGGCAATAGATATATTATTTCTCGCTAAAACACCGGAGATCTTCGAGAGTATTCCCGGTCTATCCAGAGTGTTGAGTCTCATATAATACCTGGACACTCTTTTCTGAAAAGATAAATATTTAAGATCCTTGGAAATATTGATCGCCGCAGCGCTCCCTATCCCTCCCTGTGCAATCTGAATAATATCACTAACCACAGCAGAAGCTGTTGGCAGACCACCAGCACCCTTCCCATAAAGACTAACTGGACCTGTCATATCGCCAATAAACATAACAGCATTATATTCACTCCTAACAGAAGCAAGCGGGTGTTTAAAGGGTAACATTGTTGGATGAACCCTGATATCCACTTCATCGCCCGCCTCTAACCTGCTAAGACCAAGAAGCCTTATTACATAACCCATCTCTTTTGCATAAGCTATATCAATCTCTTTAATCTTGGTTATACCCTCAATAGATATCGAATTATAATCAATTCTCTTATTGTAAGCCAGCATCGATAATATAGCTATCTTATGACCAGAATCAAAACCCTCAATATCGAAAGTAGGATCAGCCTCCGCAAATCCCATCCGCTGAGCATCCTTCAGGGCTGCATCAAAGGGAAGCCCATCATCCTCCATCCTTGATAAGATATAATTGCATGTGCCATTTAATATTCCCATGATCCCCATTACCCTATTCGCAACAAGTCCATTCTTTAAAGAAATAATGCAGGGTATTCCGCCCCCCACCGAGGCCTCAAAACCAAGCTGACACCCACATTTCCCAGCAATATCAAATATTTCGTTTCCATCTTCTGCTAATAGCTTTTTATTTGCAGTAACAACATTCTTGTTATTTTTCAGTGATTCAAGAATTATGGACTTCGCAGGTTCAATGCCACCGATAAGTTCAACAACAGTATCAATCTCTTTGTTTGAGATTATATCTTTCCAGTCATCTGTTATCTGAATATCCTTTACATCCCTTCTGATCTCCTCCTTCCTAAGATCACAGATTGCCTTCAATCTAACATCAATCCCACTTCTCTTGCTTAGGAGATATCTGTTGCTTTCTAAGAGTTGATACACACCGCTGCCAATCGTACCAAATCCGATCAATCCAACATTAACTATCTTCATCGCCACCTAAACCTTTATATTGCTAGTTAGTTATGATTAACAAAACCTATAATGTCACTATATGAATGTCAAGCATACTTTACTATAGCTTCAATTTGGGATGTATCACAATAGATGACCTCAATCTTATAATTCACTGTATCCCAACATGCATAAGGAATAATAGTATTACTGTTGACAATTCATTAACTAATATTTAACCTCTATCCATCATGATCATCTCATGTAAATGAAACCTTATTCAATAAATCTATTTCTGGAAAATTATGTAATGAACAATTGTCCTATATGCGAAGAAAATGGAAATATCTCTTTTGTAAGAATGCACTATAATTATGAGATATTATTCTGCCCTGATTGTAATTTGCAGTTTTCGAATCCAATGAAAGACCCAGGCAAATCCTTTTACGAAAGTTCCTCCATTTATGAGAATCGGTCAAGATGTACCACCCTATCAATGCCTCTTAATGACTGGAGATATCAGACCTTTTTCAAACTATGCAATCCTGAGCCACATCAAACCCTATTGGATATTGGTTGTGGCGATGGCGAATTCTTATCCCTAATTCGTAGAAGTGGACTCAAAGTATTTGGAATTGAGATTGATGAAAGAGCAGTAAAAATAGCCAGGGATACATATAAGCTTGAGGACGTCGAGTGTGGCAAATGGGAAGATCTCTATGATACCGGATGGAGGGATTTGGATATAATAACCATCTATGACGTGCTTGAACATGTCTCATCCCCATTATCCCTGATACAGGCAATTTTCGAATTGCTCTCCCCTGGCGGGAAAATATGCCTTAGTGTTCCCAGATTTGATCGTTATCCGCGAATCTTTGATACTGTGACAGACTTCCCTCCTCATCATTTCACCCTCTGGTCACATAAATCACTAAATACTATTCTATCAAAGACCGGTTTTAAAGAAGTAAAAATAATCGAAAAACCCCTAACATCAACTGACTTTCTAATACATATCTTCTGGAGGGTAAAGAGAATCACTAAAAAATTAAGAAGCAATAGTATGGGAAATAAAAATACCTCATCTCAGGAAATGAAAAAACCTTCAACTCCCACAAAGACTGCCACAGCATTGAGGATGGTTAAACGAACAGTTGTTCTTCTATTATCTAACATAGATTGGATTTTCAGAATGTTCAACATTGGACGAGGTCATACATTACTAGCAGTGGCGATAAAGCCTGATCAAAGGCAGTATAATAAATAGTTAGATGCATATTGAAGTGCGATAACAGAAATTAAGCTATGAACCCCTTCCCTTTCTCAAGCTCTATAACCTTGACGATGGAAGTTATTAGACCAATGGCAAACCAAAAAAGCGCCAGATTCTCTTCATCCGTATAATAGCATTGAAACATAGAGGCTATCAAAAAACTACAATAGGAGCCGAACAAACCCCAAAAGAGATATTTTAGCCACCCTTCGTTTGTCAAAGACCTCACTTTAATAATCATATACCTAAGGATGCCGTAGAGCATATAGAGAAAAGCTATTAATCCAATTATTCCCTTTCTTGCCAGTTGATTAAGATAATCATTATGAGCGTGGGTTACAATCGTCGGGAAGTATAATTGAAAAATGTGATTTTCCTTCGGATTATCCTGAACAACCCTTTTAAACTCACCGCAATAATTACCACCACCAGCTCCAACAATGGGATTTTTCTGCCATACTTTAAATGCGTTACTCCAAATTTGTATTCGTATTTGTGAACTAACATTATTCAAATTTTTCAGAATATTTTTTGCTGGGCCGAAAAAAGAGAAAATCATTAGGGTTAATCCCACAAACAAGGTGAATACTATTAAAAACGCCTTTCTATGTATGAAAAATATTGGGAAAACCGCAAAGGGCAGAGCGATTATCGCGGATCTAGACCATGATAGAACCAAGGCAACCATAGAGATAACTGATGAAATTCTCACTAAGATGGCTGATATTCGATGATCTCCTTCACCCTTTTTTATAAAGGAGAGATAAACCAATGGAATTGTCAGCATCATCATATAACCACCATAGGTTAGATGATGCCCCAGAAATCCTACTAAATATCCCATGCTGAGATGAGAGTTATGATAACCTGTTCCATGCTTGAAGGTATTCAGAAAATTTATATCCGTTGCATATCCCACCATGCCAGCTAGGGATTGGAAGATGGCAACAAAGATCAACAAGCGAATAATTTTTACAATGTCATCTCTGGTTTTTATTAACGAAGAGATTAACACAAAGACAGATATCAACCAAAAATCCCTTAGATAAAGCAGATTGTCAAAAACTGATGAAGAAAAAAATGCCAGCGCTATTGATATAAATACAAAGGAGACTATGTATTTTTCAATCCCACTCTTATAATACTCAATATCATCCTCCCTCCTGGAAAGACCATATATCCATGCAATAAGTGAAACCAAAAGCGAGGCTTGTGAGATTGTAATCGATATTCCTGATGTGATTATGAACACAAGCAAGAAGAGATAGGAGACCCTGTATGGCATGGAGTGTTTGGTAGATTTAAACATCTCAATAAGCGCCCTCTCCTCTAATTACAACGAAAAAGGTTTTAACCAAAATTGTTACATCCATCCACAGAGACCAGTTTTTAATAAAAAACAGATCTAGCTGAATCCTTTTATTGTAGTCCACATTATTGCGGCCGCTTATTTGCCACAATCCAGTAATGCCTGGCTTTACCTTAATAAGTTCATAAAATGCATCATTGTATTTGTTGCGCTCCTTACTCACGATCGGCCTGGGGCCAACTAGATTCATTTCACCCTTCAATACATTTAAAAGTTGTGGCAATTCATCAAGCGATGTTTTTCGCAAAATTCTTCCAATACTTGTTATTCTGGGATCATCCTTGATCTTAAAGGACTCTTCAAATTCCTTTTTTAAATCATGATTAGAATTTAGAAGTTCATCTAGGTTTCTATCAGCATCCTTATACATAGTCCTGAATTTATAGATATAAAAATCCCTACCCTTATATCCGATCCTTTTTGCTTTATAAAGCATCGGGCCCCTAGAATCAATTAGTATCGCAATGCCAATGAAGATCAATAATGGAAAAACTAATATAAAAATAATTATACTAAATATTTTATTGAATACATACTGAATGAGCCTGTTATGAAATCTTAACAGATTATTATTAATGTTAAGAAGAAAATTTCTACCGCCATCCTCTATAGTTATATTATTTACAAAAAGAGAATGCATATCCGGCAACAATTTGATTTCATCAAAGAAGATATCCAACTTAATAAATACTTTATAGAAATCATCTTTATCAATCTTATATAGGATTGGTAGAACAATATTATATTCTTTAATAATACTCTGCAATCTTTCATTAGTAAGGTATTCGATCAAAGAAGTGTTTCCTATTAAATAGGGTGTAATTACATATGCCGGTCTGTAACCTATATACCAATTATCTCTTAGGTTCTGGCAATAAGGATCAACTCCTTCATTCTGATTTGAAATAATGAGAGCATCAGCCTGCCAAAGACCGAGTCTATATAACACAAATTTCAGGAAAGACTTCAATGCAGGAATACATATTATTGAGATTATACTAATAAAGATTATTATAAATCTGGAAACCTGTTCAGAAATCTTTAGTAATGCAAGGATGAAGAACACAAATACTGTTGCAATGGTGATCGCCTTTAATATCTCTCTTGCCTCATTCCAGATGGAGAATCGGATATTATATATTTTAAATATATATAAAAAGAATAAGTGTATTAAGAATAGATACCAATATTGATAAAAATAAACTATTGGCACATTGGGGATGGATAGTAGTCCCATATCGTATACTATCCCTCTTAGATTATAAGCAATGAAAAAAGATAATATAAGAATAGACAGATCCCCAGCTAATAATATCAATTTGCCTATTATGCTTTTTGTATATATCTTTGCTCTATGTCTGATCATTTTTCAATAAATCTATGATGAGATAGATTATCTAAATTAGAGTGATAAAACTCATCTATCGCTTTATCAACAAAATTTTTATAATTTTTAACAAAGCTCTCCCTATTGAATCTTAAAGCATTCCCTCTTATTTTTTTCGAGTCTAATTCATGTTCAATTCTCTCAAACTCATTAACAGCTTCAATAATCGCTTCAGCACTTTGATCATTAAAGAATAAACCCGTTTCATTATTTATAACTGTCTCGCATGCGCCTCCCCTAGCATATGCTATCACTGGAGTGCCTGAGGCTTGAGCCTCTACTGGCATAATCCCGAAATCCTCTAAGGCTGCGAAGATAAATGCTCTCGCATTCTGCATGTATCCCTTCAGCTTATATAATGGTTGATGTCCAATAATCTCGATATTCTTAGTGGCTATTCTTTTTATTTTATTATATTGTGGGCCATCGCCAATCACCACCAATTTTTTATCTTTCATCCGGCTAAAAGCCTCCACAATCAGATCAATCTTTTTATAGGAGACCAGCCTCGAAGCTGTTAGATAAAAATCATCTTTTTTTTCAGTTAATTCGAATGAATCTATATCCACGGGTGGATAAATTACCTCAGCATCCCTTCTATAAATACTCTTAATCCTGTTAGCGACATAATAGGAATCGGCAATGAAATAATCCACACGATTGGTAGATGCGATGTCCCATAAGCGAAGATAGTGTAAAAATGACTTTGCTATCATTGACTTTAATCCCTTTGTTAAATTCGAATCCCTAAGGTATTGATGATAGATATCCCATATATATCGCATAGGTGTATAGCAATAGCAGATATGAAGCTGATCAGATCTCTTTAATACACCCTTTGCAACTGCATGAGAGCTTGAAAGTATTATATCATAATCTGTTATATCAAAGTTTTCAATGGCCATGGGATATAGGGGCAGGTATGACCTGTATTTTTTTTTGGCAAATGGCAATCTCTGAATAAAGGATGTAAATATCTCTGCTTCAGAAATACCGGAATTCCCAACAGCATGTTTATCTGCAATAAGGGTATATATTGGAGATGGATAAAGCTTGTATATCTCCTCAAGGACGCTTTCAGAGCCGGCAAAATTAACGAGCCATTCATGTACTATCGCTGTCTTATATTTCATCAGCAAGTCCGATCAACAGATTCATATATTCACTGGCTGTCTTCTCCCATCCAAAGAGAGAGGATCTCTTTAATGATGCTTGAATATAATACTCCCTCAAAGAGCTGTCTCCTGCAAGTCTCTCTAAAGCAGAAGCCATATCATCAATATCATCAGGATTAACGTATAGAGCGGCTTCCCCGCAAACCTCAGGTATCGACGCCATCCTGGTAGTAATAACAGGAGACCCGGTTGCCATTGCCTCAAGGGGAGGAAGCCCGAAACCCTCATATTTAGATGGGAAAAAGAGCGCTATTGCATCATTATAGAAATGAGGGAGGTCCTCCTGCGGAACATAATCACAAAAGATAACCCTTTCAGCAAGATTCTTTTGCTGTACAACCCTCTGTATTTCTGGAAAGTATCTATCATCCCTTTTACCTGCAACGACAAAAAGAATATCCTCCTCTAAAGATGCCCGAGAGAAGGCTTGGATAGCAGAATTCAAATTCTTATATGGCCTCATATCACCAACATAGAAAAAATATCTGTCAAAACCATATTTCTTCTTTATAAAGCCCCCCTTGATTGGTTTGAATAGACCTTTGTTAAAACCCGCATAAATAACGGAATTGGGTATATTTTTAATCTTATAATATTCAAGCACATCCTTTCGTGTATTTTCTGAATCAAATACAAGATGCCTGGAGGTTTTCAATATCCAAGGGACAACGTAGAGATAGTAGTATGTCATTTTCGTCTGTATTTGTGGAAATTTTGCTGGAATAATATCATGTACAACAACGATCTTGTTCTTTACGCTAATTGGGGCTTCAGGTAATGTAGTAAATAAAAGTCCTCCTCTTCTCAGCTTATATTCAGAGGGTAATAGAGTTTGAGACCATAATATCCTCTTACGATGCCCACTTGGTCCATTATCAGGTGAGCAAGAATCAGAGATTAACTTCATATTCTCAAATCCGTTTAAAAAATTATGCACACAGAAAATGAAAAACCTTTCAGGATTGATGGCAACCAACCTCGAAACTAACTCCTGAGTAAAGATTCCCACTCCTGTAGATTTTTTACTGGCACATGTGGCATTTATTATTATCCTCTTTTTATTATCCATTCTGATAATCCTAAGCTTATAAGTAATACCATAATCTCTGTAGCAACAGTCGCAAAAGCAGCGCCCATGGATCTCATCTCAGGAATTAAACAATAATTCAAGCATATATTCAATAATGCACCAAATATGGCAACTATCAAAAAAAGGATGCCCTTATCTCTGGCAATCAATAACTGTGTAGAGAGATGAGCTGGGAACACAGCAAATATTGAAAAGGAAAGGATTTTTAGAACACCAATCGACTGGGAGAAATCTATATCATAAAGGTGTTTTATAATAATCTCACCCAAAAAGAAGAGCGCTAAGAATGTAAATATTGATAATATAAATAGAATAACTATACCCTTGTGGAAATAATTCTGTAAATCCACTTTATTTATGTAGGATATCTTTGGAAAGATAACGATCATAATAGCAGATGGTACAATAACACTACCCTCATATAATCGATATGAGAGGCTGTATATGCCTACATCACTCGCATCTGTCATTATTCCAAGCATCACAGAATCAATCCTAAAATATATCATCCACATAAGTGTGCTGAAGAAGAGAAACCCACCCTCCTTCAATATAGATATCCCCTCAATAATTCTTTTATCGTCTTTGTCGCTCTCAGTCTTGTACTCTTTTAAAAAAAATATTAATGCAGAGATGAATAATAAAAGGGAAGATATTGCAAAAGGGATTGCTCCAGTGTATCGATCATTTATTAATATTAACTTTGAGAATACAAGTATTAAAATAATAATGCTAG
The DNA here is from genome assembly GCA_034190085.1 of Spirochaetota bacterium. Lineage (NCBI taxonomy): Bacteria > Pseudomonadati > Spirochaetota > Spirochaetota bacterium. The sequence goes on along the minus strand of JAXHTS010000078.1, from coordinate 64,233 downwards.
CTTTAAATAATGGCAGCAGTAAAGATTCATAAATAAACTTCTCCCTTCCCCTAAAGTACGCAAATATCAAGTTAGAAAAGGAGAAAAAGATGATATATGTAGAGATTATAGCAATGATCCCGAATTGCGCATCAAAGATAAGTGCAGAAATAAATAATACTATTATTCCTATAATAGTTGTCTTACCTCTTAACAGGAAAGCATTGTTTATTATTTGATATTTCCCTCGACTTACATATTTGGTAACAATTGGATCCAATCCGAATTCAATAAAGGGTTGTGAGAATATAAAACATAGTGAGAGAGAATAAGAGAAGACTCCATATTCTTCAACGCTAATTAAAGCAGGAAGGAGCAAATAGACCAGAAACATTAGAAGCTTCGAGGAAGATTGCCCGAGGAATACAATGAAATAGTTCAAATGCTCTTTTTTTTTAAAAATAAATTCACCTCGAATTCTTGAGTGTTAACTCATGAGATATTATTAATTCTATCACAAATTATTTGATAAGAAAAATTATCAATGGATATAATTCATAGTAGTGGATCAGCTGTTCTCCACTCTATCAATTTCTGGAATATAAAAAAGAAGAATCAAATAATATTCATACGAAAGTAATAGTCAACTAAATAGAGGATAAAACTTGTTATCAATTATCATTTCGCCTTGACAGATGTATAAATAAACAAATTAATTCATACTACTCCCAGTTACAAATATGCTTTTAATGTACAATTCAAAAACAGATTAAATTTTCCCTCTTTCGCAGATATAATACAAATATCTGAGCCAGAGCCATATTTATAGTATTATCTAAGACATTTTTATAGGAGGATGATCTTATCTGGATAACATTATCAATCCTATGCGCCTTCTTCTTATCGCTAACAGACCTCTTAACCAAAAAGTATTCTAAGAGTATTAGCACAATAGAGATCGCCTTTGGCAGAATATTTTTTGCAATCCCTATACTGTGGCTATTTGCCATCCTCGATGACATACCATCTATAGATACCAGATTATTCTGGGTATACACCGTATCCTTGCCCCTCGAGCTAACAGCTCTTATTCTATATATCAAGGCGCTGAGTATATCTCCTCTCTCTCTTACGGTTCCATTCCTATCCTTCACGCCCGCATTCCTCCTAATCACCTCACCAATTATTCTTGGTGAAAATATCTCCTTCAATGGCATAATTGGAGTGCTGCTTATTGTAATAGGAGCATATGCTCTCAATATTACATCTATAAAAAATGGATTAGCATACCCGCTCAAGATGATAATGAAAGAGAAGGGCTCATTAATGATGATAACCGTGGCCTTTATATATAGCATTACCTCAAGTATTAGCAAACTGGGTATAATCTATTCAAGTCCAACATTCTTTGCTGCAAGCTATTTTACTCTGTTAGCCCTTATACTCTCAATTATGCTATTTAGAAAGTATAATTTAAGGAAAATCCTTAAAAAGGAACTATTGCTAATTGGCATATTGTATAGCATTATGATAATTTTTCACATGATGGCTATTAAGATTATATTTGTAAGCTATATGATATCGATAAAGAGAACTAGCCTGTTATTCAGTATAATCTTTGGTGTATTGATCTTTCAGGAAAAGGGATTAAGAGAAAAAATAATAGGAGGAATACTTATGATATTAGGGATAATGGTTATCAGCTTCTGGGGTTAAGGATTATAAATATTCTTCAATAAAATTGATCTCTAATTAGAATAAACCAATTATCCCTTAAGAGATAGCATAAGCATCTGTGACAATATTATGATGTTGCAAAAATGATACTCTGATGCTTAAATCCAACATTGGAATGGAATATCATTGAATATTACTATACATAAAATATTTCATGTTCACTTCATTTCGGGGTTAATTATCTTTAAATCATCTTCATTTAATAAAATTGCATATTTTCGATAAGTAATGGATATTATTCTCTGATAAATCGACATAACAATAGGATAATCAATATTTTTAGATCATACAAAAAGCTTCATGGCATAAAAATTGCTTATTAAATACAGATTAGAAAATATCAATAATCATTATAGTTTTTTTTGGGGGGAAACAAGTGAATAACAATATCTGTAGCAACTGTATCAATAAAGCGATTTGTGGGAAGAATGGTAAACAAATATGTGACCATTTTGACATCGAACTCACAAGACTCGAGATATTGAATATGGTGAATGATCTTAAAACAAACAATCCTACCATAATCCCCACTATCTTAGATGGTGTAAAAAAGACATATAAGATTAATCTTGCTATCTAATCCTAATATTTTTACTTTCAGGTAGCAGGGTCATTCACTGAGATAAATTCAATAATTTAACCGCTAGATATTACCTCAGAAGTACGTATCTAAGGGTTATATATAATTAATATTATCAGATTACAATATTACAATCTCAGTGGATGACATAAGTATTTTATAAAACGGAAGTGATTGCTCAAAGTCATTGCTTAATCGCTTAGAAGCAGATTCATAGATATATTTCATGAACTCATACTATCTTCAATTAGCCTCTTAACAGTGAAAAGCTGTTCTCATAAAATTTTAATAACGAATCTTTTGGTTAAGTCATCAGGCCTGAGATTATATTCTAATACATCTTACTTGATGTCTCTCCCCTTTTTCTATAAGTGGCACAGCATCTTCCATACATTCATCCGCGCTCTTTGGACATCGCGGATGGAAGACACATCCTTGTGGCCGATTTGTAATAGTTGGCACAATCCCTGGAATGGTAGTGAGTCTCTTTCGATCTTCTCCAATTTTAGGTATAGCCTGAAATAGACCGAGTGTATATGGATGAAGGGGATTATTAAATATGTCTTTTACGCTTCCATACTCTACAATCTCACCTGCATACATGATCGCAATCTTATCTGCTACATTTGCCACTACACCCAAATCGTGCGATATTACAAGAAGCGTCATATCCTTTTCCTTTTGAATCCTTAGCAACAAATCCAATATCTGAGCTTGAACTGTAACATCCAGCGCAGTTGTCGGCTCATCAGCGATAAGAATGGAAGGGTATGCTGATAAGGCAATAGCGATCATTACCCTTTGCCTCATCCCCCCGGAAAGTTCATGAGGATATGAATTGTACCTCTTCTCCGGATCTGGAATGCCTACCTGTCTAAGAAGGTCGATTGACAACTCCTTAGCCTCATTCCCATTTTTCTTGAGATGCAGCTTAACCGTTTCGGATATTTGAAATCCAATCTTAAAAACAGGATTAAGAGATGTCATTGGCTCTTGAAAAATGATAGAAATCTCCCTCCCCCTAATCTTCCTCATCTCCCCTTCATTAATCGAGAGTATATCCCTAGCATCATAAAATATTCTTCCTGAAACAATTTCTCCCGGAGGAGAAACAAGCCGAAGGATGGAGTAAGCTGTAACCGATTTTCCACAACCTGATTCCCCCACAAGCCCCAATGTCTCACCCTTCTCTAGGCTAAGGGAAAGATCCCTTACTGCAAAAATAGCTGAATCTGCTAATGAAAATCTTACGCTAAGATCATTTATATCTAGTATTGTGCTCATGGCTGATAATAGTTAAATCCTAATAATTTTAATTTACCTCATTATATAGACCTATCCAATCCATCTCAATTTTTATAATCATCATATCACGAAATTATATTGAAAATTATACCCCAAATTTCCAAGCAAAATACTGGGGGAAATTAGAAATAACAAATTTCCTTTTTCCTAAAAAAAAAATTTTTCTCAAAAAAGTTGTTGAGATTTCTAACCCCTAATACAAATTGTAATGTTTTATTCAATGAGGACTCCAACTACTCTAATAATATTGATAAACAAAGATATTGATATTCAGCAAATAGTATATCAACTTTTATAAAAGTGGGTTATCAATTGTCAAGGAAAAGGTTAATCAGATCAATTTCTACAATCAGCATTATTTATCTTATTGTGCAGTCTATGATTATTTATTTTGATGACACTGATCTCTCAAGAAGTCTTTGGCTTGAGCATAAAAACGTGAAAGAGCTTATTAAAGCCGGGACTCCTGAAAGATCTTCTATCACTCCTATTGCAAAAGCCATTTCTAATCAACATTTCTGGATTTTGAGATTTTATTTGCTTATAACTATAATTCTTACATTTTATTACAGGCAAAAAGATATAGAAAAATACACACGCTATAAATGCTTTACATTATCAGTAATAATAATACTAATTGCAGTTTCAGGAGTCCTAACATGGTCACTAAAAATATTGGTTGGCAAACCAAGACCATTTACAAATCTCACTGAACATATCCCTTTTGCTTTATCAATGAAGTACCATTCCTTTCCCTCAGGGCATACAACAGAAACCTTTTCTTATATAATCCCCTATATCTATTATAGAAACAATAAATATCTTATTAGTATAGTATTTTTTTGCGGAATTCTTATTTCATTCTTAAGGATTATCCTATCGTATCACTATATAACTGACGTTATCTTTGGGATATATTTAACAAGCCTATTCGGATATATTATATGTTACCTCTGTGAAAAAAGGATAAAGACCCATTTTTCATAAGCAAGGGGAAATCTTCATTTATTAAGTAGATTTCTATGTTAATTATACTAATTATAAGCAAATAGATAAGATAGCAGAATATTGATTATATTATTTAACCAGAGGTTATTCTTTACGATAACGTCAATTCTAATAAAACAAATCTATGAATAATCCATCAAGGGACGAGTTCATAAAAACCTTGACGAATGTTAACGACTCTAATTGTATGGTTAATAATGGAAAGTATTCCCTATATTGAGAGGTAACGAAATGAAAACATGCTCAATAATTGAAGCTATAGAAGAGATCAGAAATGGTGGGATGATTATTCTGGTCGATAATGAGGATAGAGAAAATGAGGGTGATCTTGTCATCGGTTCCGAGTTCTGCGCCCCAGAGTCAATAAACTTTATGGCTAAATTCGGAAGAGGACTAATCTGTGTTGCAATGACCAAGGATAGACTGGAAGAATTGGGACTGAATCTCATGGTGCCAGAAAATTCAGATAAATTCCATACAGCCTTTACAGTATCGGTGGATGCGAAGGAAGGCACTACTACTGGAATCTCAGCCTATGATAGAGCAATCACGGTTAAGGCCCTAATTAATAAAAAGATGAAGGCTACTGACTTCACCAAACCTGGACACATATTCCCGCTTGCTGCAAAGGATGGCGGAGTACTGGTAAGAGCTGGACACTCAGAGGGTTCTGTTGATATTGCAAGACTTGCTGGACTAAAGTCCTCAGCAGTTATCTGCGAGATTTTAAACGATGATGGAACAATGGCCAGAAGACCAGATTTGGATAAGTTTGCACAAAAGCATAACCTCAAGATTGCCACTATATCAGACCTGATTAAATACAGGCAACATATTGAAAGATTGATTAGAAGGGTGTCAGAAGTAAAACTGCCCACTGACTATGGGGAGTTTAAGTTAATTGCTTATGAAACAGAAGTAGATGATGCAATACATCTAGCCCTTGTTAAAGGTGATATATCAGGCAGGGAGGATGTGCTTGTGCGTGTTCATTCAGAGTGTTTAACCGGAGACGTTTTTAGCTCATTAAGGTGCGATTGTGGATCTCAGCTTCACAAGTCAATGGAGATGATAAACGACGAGGGACAGGGAGTGATACTCTATATGAGACAGGAAGGAAGAGGAATTGGATTGGGCAATAAGTTAAAGGCATATCATCTTCAAGAGAATGGTTTAGATACTGTAGAGGCGAACATTAAGCTTGGTTTCCCTGCTGATTTGAGAGATTACGGCATCGGTGCGCAGATACTTGTCGATCTTGGACTTCATAAAATCAGGATAATAACCAATAATCCTAAAAAGGTAATCGGTCTTGAGGGTTATGGATTAGAGATTGTTGAAAGGGTTTCTATTGAGATCCCCCCTGAAAAGGAGAATATAAGATACCTTAAGGCAAAAAAAGAGAAGTTAGGTCACCTAATTTTTGACAATATGGATTGATAAGGGATTGAGTTTTTATGAAAGATTCCGCTCCATCAAATGTTGTTGTAATCGACGATGAAGAGGGTATTAGGTACCTTCTTCAGAAGAGGTTATCTAATGCAGGGTACAATGTAATCTCCTTAGAGAAGGCAGAGGATATTCTCTATCTTTTGAATGACACTGACACCAAGATAGATCTCATTATCACTGATATTAAACTCAGGAAGATGGATGGGATTACACTCCTTCGTCACATAAAGATGTTAGATGAGCCAATCCCGGTATTAATCATAACAGGACAGGGCAATATTGAAGATGCGATTAAGGCCTTGAGATATGGAGCTCACGATTTCATCAGAAAACCCTTTGACCTCAATGAAATCACTTCAACCGTAAAGGATATACTGAGGAGGAAAAAGGAGACAAAATTAGCCGAAAATATAGGACAGTTTATAAAGTATCAGAAAATGATCTTTAATATTCCTGTTGACATCACTATATGCAATACTATCTCCTATGTCCTAACACAGAACCTGACTTCCATGGGCTTCTGTAATCGCACTACCTCTGAAAATATTTCTCTATCATTATGCGAAGCGATCGAGAATGCCATGTTTCATGGCAATCTTGAGATTAAATCAGATGTTGTCAAAGAACGGGGTATCAGGGGTTTTTATGAAGAAGTAGAGAAGAGGAAAAAGGATAAGAGATTTCAAAAGAGACAAGTAAGAATTCTACAAGAACTAACTGAGGAATACGTTGAATACATTATTGAGGATGATGGACCAGGCTTTAACTATAGTTCTCTTCCGGAGCTAGATATAGCTAATATTAGCGGCAGAGGGCTTTTGATAATAAACATTCATATGGATGAAGTTGACTGGAACGAAAAAGGGAATATGATTAGACTCCGAAAATATCGAGTGAGTTGATATGTGTTAATTCAAATATAATCAATTTGTGTATTTCATCCCTGAAACGAAATATCAATAAGAGAAGAGCATTAGTATTGAGTTAATAGACAATGTTATAGTAAACAAGCGCAATATCTCTCCCATATAGAAAGGCCGTTATTACACCAAACGCTAAAAAAGGAGCAAAGGGAATTTTAATCCTCAATCCCTTTTTTATAATCAATGCATATATAGTCCCTATAATCGAACCGGAGATTAAGGCAACCTCAAGAGTAACAATCGACAATTCTACTCCCAGAAGAAGACCAATTGAGCTGGCAAATTTCAGATCTCCGCCTCCAAAGCTTCCAGGAAAAATCAGAAGTATAACTGAAAAAAATAGAAACATCATAATCAATCCAAATAAGTTATCCTTAAATGAATAATTGAGAACTATTGGATAGATCGATAGCGCAACAAATACTATAACCAATGAATCTGGAATTATCAGAATCTTCGTGTCAATTATTGAGATTGATATTGCCAGTCCAGTGATTAAGAAGATGGTAAAGGAATAGGCATTCATCCCTATCTTCGATACAATCAATATGAACAATACACCATATACAACCTCAAATGCGGGATATGATAGATTTATTTTAGAACTACATTTATTACATCTACCCTTAAGGACTAAATATCCGATTATCGGAATTAGATAAATTGGAGCAATCTTCTGTTGGCAATTAGGGCATCTGGAAGCTGAAAAGAGGGCCTTTATTCTATTATCATGAAATGATCCATTGATATAACGCACAGCCAGGGTAAAGAAGAAGCTTCCCCACATTGCCCCGAAAAAAAACATGAGTACCCATTTCACCGCGTAATCCATGAATCAATATAAGGATGGATTACTGTCTGGAATATACTAAAAGGACCGAAACTATTAGATATCTCCCATTCTTTCATCATAATTGATCTATATGCCTACTGATCATAATATTAGATCTTAATATAATAATTTACTCCAAATAGAATAAAATCCCCTTCAACATTGATTGTTCTTCTTGGTAGGATAATCTCATTACCGCTTTCGTCTATTCCTCCATTATTGAGAGGATAGGATCTACCTTCCTGGTGTATCCACTCTGTTGACACTGTAAATCTTTTATTGATTGGGACCTCTGCTCCAAAGATTAAATGGTATCCGGCAAAGTCTTGAGTATACCTATCCCGTCTATTAGTGGATAACCCAGCTCCACTGAAAAGTGAACTGCTCTGTGAAGGGACTGATTGATTAATCTTAACATATGCCTGATTATATGCTAGCCCAACACCCATGAAAAAGTATGTTCTCTCCTTCAACGGCAAGATAAAACCTATGCTTAGGGGATATGAATTTTGATAGGTTGTAACCCGTATTTTATTCTTCACACCACCTAAAGGAGTAATGCTTCCCTCAGTATATACAGGTTTAGCCAAATGACAACCCAGCCTAAAAAGGAGATAATTGAATTGATATCTGAAGTTAAAGCCTAAAAGTGGAGAATAGGGGATATCTATTGTGGAGACCCTGCTCCCTGGATTTGACTCCTTATATGTCTCCATTACAATATTATACTTATTGATCTCATCCTCTAGATGATTCGGATCATATGTAATTCCAACATTCATACCAACAGCGATTTCCCCAATAGCAAGGACTCTATTAGAGGAAATCATGTTAATCACAAGAATGAGAACTATTATGAGTAAAATCCTATTTCTATTATTTATCATATGATACGTTAGTTCTTATGTTATCATTCATTAGATTAAATAGAATAATAATAGTATGATACACCCATGCTAAATCTATATCCTGAGAAATCAATCTTTGCATAATCCACAGCCCCATTCATACCAAATCCCAGATAATCATTCTTCGTATTATCTGTTAGCACCTTTGTAGAACCTCGATAATAAGATATTGTTGAATTGACTGCGATCTGTGATGAAATGAAGTACTCCCCTTCAAGCAATACTATTAATGGAAAGGCCCATTTGCTAAAAGATCCCTTTCTTGTAAAAGGATCTGGATATGTGCTAGATGTAAATTTATTCTTATACTCTCCATAGGCAAAGGCTACACCACAACTTAGGAATATTTTCGCATCCTTCCAAAATGGAATGGATAATCCCAATGTTAGGGGGAAATCGAATTCCCAGAATGAATAATCGCATTCCAATTGATAATAGTTACCATAATCTGTAGAATAAAAAATCGATTTGCCGCTACCCCCTATGAAACCATTACAATAACTTCCAGCAAATCGAATCATATAGAAATCACGAAATATAGTCTTTGTCTGAATACCTAGGAATATACCAGTGAGTCTGTCTATTTTGCTGGTCTCTATACCACTCATGGATCTCCTCATTCCATCTATCCCACTCTCTGAATCGAAATATTCACGCTGAATAGAGGAATTCATACTACCACCAAAAGAAGGCATAACACCTCCAAATATACCAATTGTATAATTAACATTTGCAGCAATGAGTGGAGCGCTGAAGGGTTGAGTAAAGAGTATGAATGCAAGTAATCTTCGTATCATTGGATATTCACAATTGTTTAGATTAGATAGTACATAATTCCGATAAATATTCTATGTCCAGTAAAATCAACATAATAGTTTTGCCAATTATATGAGCTTTGAGTTTGGCTTATTTGATCAGACCGACCATCCAGATATTTCCACTCAAAGTAACAACGAATTGAGGAAGGGAAAATATAACTGATCCCTAGGATAAATCCAATTCCAAAGGCAGTAGTATCGATTTCGTCTTCATAAAAGCTTGAGGAACTCTTTATTTCCCCCCTACCGAGAAAATATGCGAATCCCCCTCCCATATAGAATTCTGCTGAACTCAAGATAGGGAAACTCATACCCGCAAAGATGGGTATGGAGGTGTAGTCAATCTTAACATATTCAATCTCATCTGAATTCTCCTCTACTTCGCCTCTATTGATTAGAAAGGTCGTTTCAACACCTGTCTTCCCAAAAAAGTATAAATAATTAACCTTACATGCAAATCCCAATAAAAGATTGTTCTGTGGATCAATCTGGATATATGGATTATATGAGTTTAGATTCCCTACATCATGCTGTGCCCCCATATAGATTCCAATCCCAAAAACATCCTTTGCATTTCCAATACTGGTAAAGAGCAAAACAAAAGAAAATATATATAAAATAACTTTTTTTAACATGATATTTTCACAAAAAATTGATATTCAAATATTAACAGGATATCTAATCCTGATTTCTCATGTGGGAATGCCCCGATATCTCAATTAAAAGTCAGCATTTTCGATATTCTACATACCCTATCCTCTTGAATTGCTGTAATACAACTAATGGATTATTTTCAGATGGTACCCGCAATTTGCGCATTTACCCGCTTCCAGCCCTTGAACTTTAACACTATATCCGCTTCGTGATATTACTATATCGCGACAGGATGGACAAATCGTATCACTTCGACCATGAGATGGGCTAATATTACCGCAATAAACAAAATCTAACTTTTTCACAGCCTCGTCGTAAAGACGAAACATAAAATCAATATCCGTTGACGGCGCGTTGTATTTATAACTGGGATAATATCTTGATATATGCCAAGGTATACGTCTGTCAATTGATGATATCCAATCAACAATCTCACGCATCTCTTCGATATCATCATTCATGCCTGTGACGACAAGAGTAGTTATCTCCAAATGAGATCTTTTGTATACACTTTGAACAGTATCTAACACACTGCTCAACCTTCCGTTCATTATTTTCTTATAGGTACTCTCCCGAAAGGATTTCAGGTCAATATTCATTGCATCTGCATATTCTAATATTTCCTTTAACGGTTCTGAATTGATATAGCCATTGGTAACAAATACATTCTTGATTCCATTTTTATTGGCCGAGATCATACAATCCATTACAAATTCAAACCATATAAATGGTTCAGAATAGGTGTATGCTATACCCAAAGAGTTATTATTCTTGGCATCAGCGACAATATCCTCAGGATTGCTATAGTAAGTATTCACATTCAAGTTTTGGGATATATGCCAATTCTGGCAAAAAAAACAACTGAAATTGCATCCCTTAGTCCCAATGGAGAGAATATCACTTCCAGGATAAAAGTGATATAAGGGCTTTTTTTCTATAGGATCTATTGCTTGAGCAGTTAGTTCACCATATATTGTTGTGATAAGCCTAGAATCAACATTCTTGCGAACCCCACAAATTCCCGTCTTGCCATTCTGGATTACGCAATTATGCGGACAAAGTAGGCATTTCACCCTGCTTCTATCAATTACATTATAGTATTGAGCTTCTATTGTACCACTCATTTAACTTTAATATGAAATATTAGAATAAAAGTTGAACTTCAGTAGCATAAGGGAGTAATTAATGGATCATCAAGCAGACTCAACCCTTGATGTGTCTTCTTCCCCGCCAATACCCTCAAGGGGTTTTATCATCTCACAATTGCCCTCAAAAACAACACCATCTGCGATCTTGAGTTTGCTTGTTCTTATATTTCCATAGAGTTTCCCCTTGGATTGAATCTCTAATTTATCATTAGCCTCAATATTTCCATACACTGTGCCATTAATAACTACAGTCTTAGCCTTAATATTCGCCTTAACTATTGCACCCTCTCCAATTACGAGAAAACCCTCGGATGAGATTTCACCCTCAAATAATCCATTTATTTGAAGTGATCTTTTAAATGTAAGATCTCCATAGAGTTGTGTATCCTCTCCAAAGACAGTGGAGACCATCCCAAATTCATATACCGGATTTTTGTTTACCTCTATTATCTTTTTTGACATCATTACCAAATTGTAATTCTATTTTGTAGGCATAACGAACACACCGTCCCAATCTTCTGGTGGAGGTTTTTCCTGGTAGGTCTTTGATCTCTCTAAATAAACCCCTGAGGGTCCATCATTTGGATCAATCCTTAATGCTAACCCAAAGGCCTTGATTGCCTCATTCCATTTCCTCTGCTTATATGCCGTAAGGCCAAGATCATAATACTTCAACAACTCCTGTTTATCTTTCGTGATCATAGGATTATCCCAGATTAATAATTCCTTTCTATAAAGAAATTTGATAGATTGATCATTACTTCTTTGTATATGGTAAAAGGAAAATAATCCAGATGCTTCAGCGCTATCGAAATATATTCCTTTGCCACTCCCCTACAATAATCAATAGCTCCACAACTCATTATCTTCTGTTGAATTATCTTATAGCCCTCACTATCTGGATTCTTCGCTATATCAGTATAGTAGGCCCTCTCCTCTTCATTTGAAATTTCCAATAAACGAAGAAATGGTAATGTTATTTTACCCGATAGGAAATCACCCCCTGTATCCTTTTCCGGGCATTTTTTATCATTAAGGAAATCAATAGCATCGTCAACGATCTGAAATGCATATCCCATATTTAGACCGAAATTATAAAGGATATTGCTCTCAATATCTGACATCTTAGCTTTAACAGCCCCAAGTTTAGCGCAAGTTGCCATAAATCTTGCTGTCTTTAGATCGATTATATTATAGTAATGTTCTTTATTTATCAGATCTATATCAGAATACTCTATCTGATAGAGTTCTCCCTTAACCATATCGAGTGCGGCTGATACCATTACAGGGAAAAGGTCAATTCTATCCTCACCAACAGCAACATCTAACCCCCTTGTATACATAAAATCGCCAACTAAAACTGCAACCTTATTCCCCCATTTTCTAGAAACAGTTACCTCACCCCTCCTATAATTGGCCTCATCAATAATATCATCATGGATTAGAGTAGCGCCATGTACAATCTCAGCTGCAGCGGCTACTTCAATAATGTCATCGGGAATATTATTCTTCAATCCACTGGCAATAATAATAAGGGAGGCACGTATCTTTTTGCCTCCCCTCTTAAACAGATGAAGAGCGCTCTCATCCAAAATCGATATGCCTGTCTTTAATTTATTCTTTATCTCTTCATCAACCTTACATAAGTAACAATTGATTGGATCGACTATATCTTGTAACGTAACTTTATCAGTTTTTAGCATATTATTGCATCAATCAAATATATTAACACATTCTCGTGTAGATTCATATATCTCAAAAACCTTGTCAAGCATTGTTGTCTGAAAAATTTTCAAAATCGAATCATCAGTTATTACTAATTTTATATCGCCATCTTTATCAGTTATCATTCTCTTTGTTGCTACCAATACACCCAAAGCACCACTGCATATACGTTTAACATTTATCATGTCTATTAATATTTTATATTTCTGCTCATTAGTCAGCTCATTTAGCAAAGCGTCAAGCTCTATTGCTTTATCTTGATCGATAACTCCATCGAGCAGGATTATCTCAAAATCATTGTTTGAAACCCTTTTCATAATCTTTCTCCTTTGTTTAAAAATAAGTATAAAATACTCATAATGCAACAACTTTTTTCTTTTGTCATTTTCTATGCATTAGTTACAAACCAAAATTAGACAATACACCTACTAATTATATTCTACTCTACTAATCCTTTCATCCATCGAAAAATAGGGCCTATGAATAAGTATAAACGACCGCCTAATCCATGAATATGGGATTATCATATTAATTACTTTGCGATACTGAAGGTCCATTTAATATAAATAAATATTTGCTTTATAATATGCATCTTCCGATAATAAGTAGAGTGCATTGATATATTATGATGCAACTGCTAAAACTACTGCTTACATAATAGTACTTTTCTTATCATCCCATAATCGATGAATATATGATCTTGAGAGTATTCAGAGCACTAAAGGAAGCTTCGCCCTGATCAATGATAGAGGTATTAGCCCTTTGTTATTATTATAACTGATATTAGTCGATTAATCAATTGATATATTAATATGATGCTTATGATATAGGAATATGTAATTTTACTTGACTATGCTCAACATATCACTATAACATTAGTAGATTAAATTGGTTTAGATATGTTCAAATGAGTATAAATATTATTATTCGTTTAGTCCCATCTAAACGCTAATAGAAGATGATGAAGGATCAGGATTTTTGAGTAATATGGTTTGAAAACTTGATTTAATCATAATAATTACACATTCACGTGTATTTTCTCAATTCAACTGAGATAAAATTTCTCCAATACTATTGAACTCTATAAGGAAAAGCATTTATGAGCAAGTGGTCAATTTCAGGGGCAATCATACTTACCCCAGAGGAAACAATTGAAGGAGCTAATATAATAATCCAAGATTCAATAATTGAGAGGATTACTGAAACGAATACCAATAACACAATTAAAATTGATATGCAAGATAACATTATTACTCCTGGTCTCATCAATGGTCATGATCACTTATTAGGGACATATTACCCAAAAGTCGGAAATGGCCCATATGAGAATTGGCTGCCCTGGGATAATGATCTGAAGAGTTCCCCCATATATGCGGAGAGGCAACAGATTGATAATAGCGATCTATATCTTCTTGGTAGCTACAGAAACCTTATAGCAGGTACAACTAGCGTTTCTGATCACATACCTCATTTTGTAAACCAACCATTTCTCGATATGCTGCCGGTTAATGTAATCAGGGATTATGCCCTCGCTCACTCAATTGCATCCTTTGCACTTGCATGGGGAGATGGGATAGAGGAAGAATATCGAAGAGCAAATACAAAGGGCATCCCTTTCATTACTCATATCTCCGAGGGTTTTGATTCAGAAACCATTCAGGATGTTAAAGTTTTAGACCAAAAGGGTGGTTTGGGTGAGTACTCTGTATTAGTCCATGGTCTTGCATTCTCTGATGAGGATATTAAGCTTATAAAAAAGAGAAATGCTTCTGTTGTATGGTGTGCTGATTCTAATCTATTTATGTTTAACAGGACAACCAATATAAAAAAAATAATTGATAATGAAATAAATGTTTGTATTGGCACAGACTCCCCAATGTCAGGAGGGAAAAATCTTTTATCAGAAATTAAGTTTGATAAAATCTATTATAAAGAAGTATATAATAAAGAGTTGCCAGATGATCAAATAATAAGGATGGTTACCATCAATCCAGCAAGAGCCTTTAGGTTGAAGAATAGAGGCACAATAGAAGCTGGGCAGATTGCAGATTTTGTGGTGTTTAAATATAATAGTGGTACCCCCTATAAATCTATCATTTCAGCAGAATTAAAAGATATCCATTTAGTAGTAATTGATGGGAAACCAGTATATGGCAATTATGAATATAGGGATATTTTTGACTCTTTAAAAATAAAATACCAAGAAGTGAAAATAGACGGAGTTGATAAAGTAATAATTGGCGATTTAATTGGTCTAATGCAAAGGATTTCAAGAGCAGTGGGCTTTAAAAAAGAATTCCCCTTTTTACCAATCGAATTTGATTTTTAGTCTTCCCGGAGATTTGATATGTCAAATGGTGGAACATCCACACAAACTGGTATTATAACCAGGAGATATAAACATGGATCAATAATCTACTTTGAGGGTGATAAGAGTGAATATATTTATATACTTAAGGCTGGGAAGGTTATTCTAACATCTATAAAGATTGATACAGGTGAAGAGGATAAAGAAGAAATTAAGCTTGGAGAATTCTTTGGTGTGAAATCTGCTTTAGGGAAATATCCTAGGGAAGAGACAGCACAAACCATTGGGGAAACGATATTGCTTGTATTAACTTTGGCTGATTTTGAGAAATTGATCCTCAAGAAGGTTGAATTGGTAATGAAGATGTTACGCGTCTTCAGCAATCAACTACGCCGGATTGGGAGAATGGTGAGAGAGGTTTTGGGTGAGACAGATACAATTAATCCTGAGGTCGAATTATTTAAGATTGGGGACTATTACTATAAAATTGGAAAGTATCAACAGGCGCTTCACTCCTTTAAACGATATATGGAATACTATCCGGATACAAAATACTCCAGTGTTGCGATGAATCGGATAAAAGCTATTGAAACTGGAAATACCGATTCAGAATTAGATATTGAAGAACAATCACCTAATGTGGCTAAAAAGGATCAAGATATCGATCTTACAGATTTCAGCATTGATGAAGACTCCAATTATGGAGATTCAAATAATGACATTGATTTTAGTCTAGAATTAGAAGCAGAATCCGCTATTGATAATGAAATGGATAATTTATTTTCAGACGATGATAATGATATCGACGACTTTTCCTTTGATGAATCACAGCCGAAGAAGAGCAAGGAGAAGAAAGAGGATATAACAGAAATATTCTACAACGGAGTAAGCCTTTTCTCACAGGAAAATTACCAGGAAGCAGTATCATTATTTACTAATATTTTAAATATTAAAGAGTTGAAAAATGCTTCTGAAAAGAAAATCTTCGAAAAAGCTCATTTGGAGGTTGGTAGATGTTACCTGAAGCTTGGGAAATATAAGGATGCCTTGGGTTCTCTATCCTCTATGATTAAGAAGTTTCCAGAGTCCGATAATATGAAAAATGTACTGCTTCATATTGGTTTAGCCTATGAAATGTCAAATAAGCTTGATATCGCAAATTCATATTATAAAAAAGTTGCGTTATTGGAGCCTAAAGACTCAATTACCAAGCAAGCCTTGAAGAGGCTCAAAACAATCAAAGACAAACAGGAAAAAGCTTAACAATGAAATTAGATGATCAACTTTTTGATAAATTTGGAGTTGAATATTCACCAAAGGAGATAATATTCTGTGAATTCGAACCGGGTAACGAATTCTATTTTGTTCAATCCGGAAAGGTTGAGATAGTTAAAATTGTGAATAACATTGAAAAAACCCTTGATTTTTTTGAGGTTGGAGATGTTTTTGGTGAGATGGCAATTTTAGAAGAGGCGCCAAGGTCAGCCTCTGCAATAGCAGTTACTCACGTGAAACTCCTCAGATTTCATAGAGATAACTTTGAAGCACTCCTGCAAGGGAATCCCCAATTGGCTTATAAGCTTCTTCTCGTATTCTCAAAGAGGATCTACGATGCCAAAAGACGGCTAAAAATCCTTCTACTTGACGAACCACAATTAAAGATAATGGATGTTATGAATATGCTGGCTGAAGAAAATCCTCATCTCGATCTTCAGGATGAGGTTACATTTAATGTGACATCACAGGAGATAGCAAACTGGGCAGGGATGAAGATAAATGAGGTACAAAAGGTATTGACACATCTAAATCAAATCGGCAAAATTGAATTATTCAACAACAAGGTGGTTGTCAAGAATATTAAGGACTTTCAAAGGCTTGTTAATTCAAGAAGAAAGAGCATGTATTCGTAAAGAACTCAATGCTCCCGTAGCTCAGTAGGATAGAGCAGTAGTTTCCTAAACTATGTGCCAGAGGTTCGAGTCCTCTCGGGAGCGGATAACTTTTTACATATTTAGCCAATTTATTCCAAACAGAGCAAGCGGTTAAAGTCGCTTTTTTTTATCGCCTAACAACAAGTGTAGATATAAATGCCACTATAGGATATTAATAGAGGTACAAGGTATGATTGTGGAAAGGTTAGAGGAACTGCAGAGAAGGCTTAAGGATCTTGAAATAGAGATGGTTGATCCAGAGGTAATCTCTGATCAGAATAAATATAAAATATTGAGCAAAGAATATTCCTCCATAACTCCTATTATTCAGAAATATGAAGATTTTAAAATACAGAACATGGAGTTAACTGACACAAAAAAGCTCCTTAAAGAAGAAAATGATAATGAAATGAAGGATTTTTTATCATCAGAGATTGAAGAAATAGAGAATAGAATAGAGGTGCTGGAAGAAGAACTCACTTTATTGCTCATCCCAAGGGATCCAGATTCTGATAAGGATGTAATAATGGAAATTCGCGCTGGAACCGGGGGCGATGAAGCGGCCCTTTTCGCATCAGATCTCTTCAGGATGTACTGCCGCTTCGCAGATTCAAAGGGTTGGAAACTCGATTTTATCTATTCAAATCCCACAGGGATAGATGGCTACAAGGAAGTCATATTTTCTATTAGTGGGTCTGAGGTTTATGGCAACCTAAAATATGAATCGGGTGTACACAGGGTTCAACGGATACCTGCCACAGAATCCAGCGGAAGGGTTCATACCTCTGCGGTTACTATAGCAGTTCTGCCAGAGGTAGAGGAAAGCGAGATTGAAATAAATCCTGATGATTTACGTGTTGATGTTTATCGTTCCTCAGGTCATGGTGGACAATCAGTCAACACCACTGATTCAGCAGTAAGGATAACCCATATTCCCAGTGGGATAGTCGTCACATGCCAGGATGAGAAATCTCAACACAAGAACAGGAGTAAGGCAATGAGGGTTTTAAGGGCAAGGCTTCATGAAAGGACTGAGATGGAGAGGATGGAAAAGGAAGCAGTAATACGGCGATCCCAGGTTGGCTCAGGAGATAGAAGTGAAAAGATTAGAACCTACAACTTCTCTCAATCAAGGGTAACAGATCACAGAATAGGGCTTACCCTCTATTCTCTTGACTCAGTTCTTCGAGGGGACCTTAATGAGTTTATTACAAAATTAAAAAAAAATGATTCAGAGCGACAACTCACTTCAAAGCAGTAATGTTACTATTATCAATGTTCATCCATCATATGAAGAGAATCAACATGATATGCAATGATCCTTTCAGATGTGATTAAAGGGATAATTTTACAATTCCAAAGCCTTGATATTGAAAATCCAGGATTAGATGCTGAAGTAATCCTATCCCACGTGCTAAAAATTGAGAGATTTAGACTAATTACAGAGAGAGAAAAAAATATATCTGAGACAGAGAATACAATAATTACAGAATTGGTGCAGAGAAGACTAAGGGGAGAGCCTGTAGCCTATTTAATAGGTTACAAAGAATTTTATTCACTTAATTTTCAAATAAACAGGGATGTTCTGATTCCTCGTCCTGAGACAGAGTTACTGGTAGACCTTGTAATATACTACGCGAAAAAGGATGCTAAGATTCTGGATATTGGAACTGGATCAGGCGCAATTGCAATAGCCATCAAACATAACAGACCAGATGTAGATGTTACAGCCTCCGACATATCCCAAGCAGCATTGATCGTTGCATCGAAAAATGCCGAAAGAATATTGAATAATGATTCAATCAATTGCATACAAAGTGATCTATTTCAGTCATTACTGAATAAAAGATTTGATATAATTGTCACAAATCCACCATATTTAGATATTAAAGAAAGAAAAAATCTACAAAAAGAGATATCATTCGAACCTGAGATTGCCCTCTTTGCGCATAAAGGTGGTAAAGAGGTTATCAGAAGAATTATCTCAGGCTTTGAGAACTATTTACATATCAATGGGTTGCTGCTAATAGAGATTAATCCAAATTTTAAAGACTATATCAAGGATTTATGTGAAAGGAGAAACCTTTCCATTGATATCTTTAATGATTATGCTATCCATCCAAGAGTAGCGGCCATCAGAGTCAAATAAGCACCTTCATCCTTAATAGCAGTAATTATACACTAATAAATTAAACCTAATATACAAAATTGTTACAAAAATATCAGCAACCATAACAAAAATAATTGATGAATTTATTAGGAACATATACTATGAGGTCAAAATTGAAAAAAATAATCCACTTTTACTAAAAAAATCAATGCAATATAAATTTATCTGACCTAATCAGATAATCACAATTGCCATATTACCTTCAAGTAATTCAATATATTTAAACCAGGAGATACTATTTGATGATACAAGAGAAAGACGAATATATACACGAGTATAAGAGGGGTAAAGATTGGATAGAATCATTCACTATTAATTTTATTGACAAGAAGAATAAATTCTTTGGTTTCGCTGATATAGATTATAGGTTTAGTAAAAATATAATAGAATTTACATGGCTGTTGCTTATAAATGGCAACAAATTTGAATACAACAATCAAATAAAATTTGATGAGAATGGGCGCAAGAAGAAGATAGCGGATGGCAATAATTATGTATATGAAATACTAACACCCTTTGATAACTTTGAATTGAGTCTGAATAATGACTATATAAAGTCCAAATTTAATATATCAGGCATATTTCCAATATATTTTTTCACTCCGCAACGGGCCAATAGCCCCTCCGATCAAAAACTATTGAAAGAGATTCAACTCTGGGAGCAATATGAGCAAAGATGTAAGATTACGGGTACAGCAACAATAATTGATGGAAAGGATAAAGGACTTGAAAAAAAGATCAACTGCTTTGGACAACGGGAGCATTCATGGGGCAAGAGATATATTGACAAGATAACTTGTCTTAGCAGGATTTCAATTCAATTCCGAGATATGGCCATGTTGCTCACATATATTGAATTAGATGGTGCACAATTCTCTAGAGGATTTGTTTCAAGAAAAAGCGGCAATATCCCTATCCAAAACATAGATTTCGAATCTATTTCTCTAAATCAAAATAAGCAGAGTTCAACATCCACCGAATTCTCATATAAGGATGCGCAGGATGATTTAGATCTCATAGTATCAAAAACCATCCATTCATTACAGATGCCTCTTCCTAAAAATTATAAAAATAAATTTATTAAATTAATAAATTATTCTGACTTTACTATAATAGGCACCAATAAAAAAGGTATAGGGATGGAAGATCATTTTATTTCATTAGAAAAACTAAAATCTATGGATTAAACATGTCAATCCTATTAACAAGGCTAAAGGATATACAGGCCTTTATATACATCTTAATATTCCTTCTAATCTTTAATATTGGTTTCAACCTATACTATGATTGGTATGGAATTTCTTTAATTGTACGGATGTATCTCTTTGTGTTTTCCTTTTATTTAATCTTCAACTTCTCCTCTGTCGAAACCTATTATCATAAGGAAAAATACGAGAATAGATACGGCAAAAGGGGCGGACTACTACTATTTCTCGAGTTAAGGATATTCCCATTTATACTAATCTATATAATCACTATCATCTTCACTTTTATTGATTATATTAGAGAACCCAATTGGCCATGGAATCCGATATTGAGTTTATTGAATGGCAGATATTCAAATCTTGTCATCTATTCGCTTCTTCTTTTACTCATATTAAAGCTAAAAAGAAGGCCTAGCATAACCATTCCTCTCTTCCTCTTTGTCTCAATCCTATATTTTATTTCAGATAAAATCATCTATTCCACTATTACATGCGGAACCGCTATCACCGCTATTAAGGCATTAAAATCAACGGCATTCCTTTACCTATTATTTTATGAATTCTTCAGGAAACCCATCCGACCACTTTTATACTCAATCGCTATAAGTATATTCATTTTCTTTTCAATAATTGTATTTCTATCAACCGTATTCAAATATTCCAATACACTCTCCTATCAAAAAAAGGAATCAGGGCTGCTTCTACTGCGATTCGGTTACACTTCACCAATACAAGAACTTAAGGATATAGTAATAGAGGAAATGGATTTTCATCTCTTTCAAAATCTATTAGTATTCGCTAATAAATATGAAATTGATATAGAATATAATAAGTCAAAATGGGAGGATCTACTCTTTTTAGGTACCTTAAACATGACTGACTTCATTTCAGGGTATATATTAAACAAAAATATAGATATCTCCTATAAAAAAATTGTCAGCTATGCTCATGACTACTCTCAGAAACCAAATACAGATCTTGAAAGCGCCCTTTTTTTCATAAAGTTATCCTCTAAATACCTTGATGGTAATGAGATCGATTTCTACAATAGATTAAACAATTCCAACAAGAAATTCAAGCTCTGGGGAATAGCTGTGTTAGCCGAACTTAAGAGTATAGAATCTATACCATTGTTACTCGAATTTCTTACAGATATCGACATAAAAATTTCAATGAACGCTTATAAGGCATTAAAACGGATTACTGGTCTCGATCCAGATAATGATAATAAATTAGGCATTAATGATCCTGAAACTATAATAGCCTTCAAGAAATATTACCTGATGCGTCACAATAAGGGTTAATAGGACATTCGTCACATAACGGGTTTCTGGCTACACATATACTTCTACCATGTTTAATAAATAAAAGATGAGCGGAAATCCAATCATCCTTTGGAATATATGATGTGATGGCCTTTTCCACTATATTAGGATTATTTGAATTTATATAACCTATCCTACCCGCAATCCTGAGTATATGGGTATCAACCGCAAAGGCAGGTTTGCCAAATCCTAATGAAAGAATTACATTGGCTGTTTTTCTCCCAATTCCAGGAAGGTGAACCAATTCCTTCAGGCTATCCGGCACCTTGCCATTATGATTTTTAATAATATCAATAGATAAATTTATAATATTTTTTGCCTTACTTCTGTAGAGGCCAACACTTCTAATTATATCTTCAACATCAGCCTGTGTAGCCAATGATAGATCATGAAAATCAGAATATCTACTAAAAAGATCCTTAATTACAGAATTAACCTGTTTATCGGTTGTCTGTGCAGAGAGGACAACAGCAATTACAAGCTCATAAATATTATTGAATGATAGTATAGTCTCCGGATTACCATAATACTCCTTAAGCTTCTCTATTATCTTCTTTGACCTGCTTTTCGTCATACCTAAGTAAGTCTTGTTACTTAATTTTCAAAGGATATTAATCCATTTAAGATATCAATTGACTTCTCAAGAGCAATAGCCCTATGACTTATTCGATTCTTCTCAGATAGCGATAATTGGGCCATGGTTTTTTTCATATGAGGAAGATAAAAAATTGGATCATAACCAAATCCATATTCCCCCTGTATATAATAAGAAATGATCCCATAACACTCCCCTCTGACTACATATTCCCTTGCATCAGGCATACAAATTGCAATAATGCATATAAACCTCGCTCCCCTCTTCTCAGCCGGCACATCTCTCATCTTTTCATGGATTAATATATTTCTAAATTCATCTGTAACCTCATCACCCGCATATCTAGCAGAATAGATCCCTGGCTCTCCTCCAAGAGCCTCTATCTCCAGGCCTGAATCATCCGCTAGTGCAGGGAGTCCTGTAAAATTTGAGATCACCCTAGCCTTCTTGAGGGCATTCTCCTCAAAGGTAATCCCATCCTCAACCACCTCAGGAACATCTTCAAATTCTTTTAAAGTCAAAATCTCTAGTCCTGTGATATGCTCAAATTTCTCTCTTATCTCTATAATTTTATTCGCATTCCTTGTTGCTATTACTAGTTTCATGTTTTTCAATAATGATATGAAAGTATGATTCACAGAAAGATATGGATACAAATCCATCATGACAACTGACAAGATGTTCAATTATTCAATCCCTATGCTAATCATTTTAAGCACTTCTGTATAATATAGAATTCAGTCAATAACCTCTTTCATCAGTCCACTTAATATAGCATTCTAATTTTTATCAATAATAAATTTTGATTGCATCCTAATTTATCAATGATATAACAGATGGCCAAAGTGTTAGGGATAAACATTTATGAAAAAACATTTCGAGGTTGCTATGTATATTGGGATTGATATTGGAGGAACACATATAAAGGCCGTCATCACAAACCAAAGCGGGGATACTATTGGATTTACAAAGACTTCAACTCCTAAAAGCGCTTGTTTAATCGAAAGCAAAATTATAAATATTATAAATAGTTTTACAAAATCACAATCAATTTCAATAAAAAAGATAAAATCTATTGGCATTGGAGCCGCTGGATCTATAGATAAACAAAAGGGGATTATTATAGCAAGCCCAAATATTCCTGTATGGGATAATTATCCATTAATAAAAAGGATAAAGGAGGCTACTGGAATTGTGACATTTCTTGAGAATGATGCAACAGCAGCCGTTATTGGAGAATGGTGGAAGGGACACGGCAACAAATTCAAAAACTGGATTATGTTAACACTGGGGACAGGGATCGGGGGAGGGGCAGTAATCAACAATCAGTTGTACACGGGGAAACAGGGAAGCGCTATGGAGTTTGGACACATAACAATTGATTATAATGGAAGAAAGTGTCCCTGTGGAAATAGGGGATGTTTAGAAATGTATGCCTCAGCAACAGCGTTAGTAAGAACAATTAGAAGGGAATTATGGAAATATACGGATTCTACTATTTACTCTCGTATTCATAAGGAGGAGCTCACCGCTAAAATAGTATATGAAGAGATAAATAGGGGCGATAAATTTGCATTTCAGACATTCCTAAAAGTATCAACCCTCCTGGGAATTGGAATTGCAAATCTGGTTAATATATTTAATCCAGAAGCGGTAATCATTGGAGGAGGATTATCTAGGGCTCATAAACTCATTCTTCCAGTCATAAAGGACGTTGTAGGAGAGAGAGCCTTGGATGGTTTAAAGGAGGATATTAAGTATTTGGTTGTAAAGGATGAAGATAAAAAAGCTGCACTGGGTGCAGCCAAGGTTGCAATTGACAATCAACAGAACCTTTGAAATTTTATAGATCCTTTATCCTGAATCCTTGCCCGAAACAGATAGATATTTTCCTTGACTTTTTTTAGAATAAAATAAAAATTTTCGTCATTAAAAACACCAAACTTAACAACAATAAATGTGATGGAAGAAAAATTAGAAAAAATCAGAAATGAGACTATTCAAGAAATATTTAAATCAAATAGTATTGAGGAATTAGAGACAATTCGAATTGATGTTCTGGGAAGGAAGGGAAGGCTAACAGGAATTTTGAGAGCATTAGGAGAGGTATCTCCAGAAAGAAGAGCAAGCTTAGGGAAAAAATCAAATGAAATAAAGAGAGAGATAGAGTCATCCATTGATAAAAGAAGAAATGAGCTTTCTGAATATAGAATTGATCAACTGCTTCAAGACGAATGGATTGATGTGACACTCAATACTTCAGACTCAACACACCGATTTAAACGAGGACATCTGCATCCTATTTCACAAATTCAATATGAGATAGAGGATATCTTCACGTCAATGGGTTTTGAAATCCTTGACGGACCAGAAGTTGAGACAGACTATTATAACTTTGAGGCCCTCAATATCCCCAAACATCATCCAGCAAGGGATATGCAGGATACCTTCTGGACAGAGGATGGGAATCTACTCAGAACTCATACATCCCCAATTCAGATCAGGGGCATGGAAAAACTAAGGCCGCCATTTAGGATTATTGGTCCTGGCAGAGCATTCCGATATGAGACCACTGATGCGTCCCATGAGAATACATTTCATCAGATTGAGGGTATGATGGTGGATAAGGATATATCTGTTGCCCATCTCATCTTCTTTATGAAGGTACTTCTTAATGAGATATTTAAAAAGGATATTACCATAAGGCTTCGACCTGGTTATTTCCCTTTTGTGGAGCCTGGATTTGAGTTGGATATACATTGCCTAATATGCGATGGCAAGGGGTGCAGTGTATGTAAATATAGCGGGTGGGTGGAGGTTCTTCCATGCGGTCTAGTTCATCCAAATGTATTAAGATATGGCAAAATAGATCCTGAGAACTGGTCAGGCTTTGCCTTTGGCCTAGGCCTGGACAGGCTAGTAATGATGAGATACGGCATAAACGATATAAGATACCTGTTAAGTGGCGATATCAGATTTGTGATACAATTTTAGGGAAATTTCATATGTGGCTTTCATTAAATATAACTTCAGACATTGTTGATATCAAAGACCTAGACTCCCAAGAGATAGCAGATAGACTTACTATGTCAACAGCTGAGATTGATGACATCGATTACTTAAATCATCATCTAAAGAGTATATTTACAGCAAGGATTATTGATATTCTTCCTCATCCCAATGCTGATAAGTTGACATTAGTTGATCTTGATACAGGCAGAGGGAGTATCCGCGTTGTATGCGGGGCGTCAAATCCTATGAAAGGCGATATTGTGGCAATGGCCACCATTGGCACAAGGTTTACGGAAGATTTTATCGTAAAGAAAACCACTATTAGGGGTGAAGAATCCAATGGGATGCTATGCTCGGAAAAGGAACTTGGGCTATCGGATGATCATTCAGGATTAATGATCCTTCCGAAAAATACGCCCTTGGGCCTATCCCTTAGCGAACTCTTCCCTCATTGGATGGATACAAGATTTGAGATTGACAACAAATCCATAACCCATAGGCCTGACCTCTGGGGCCATGTAGGATTTGCTCGAGAGATAGCCGCAATATTCGGTCGAGACATCAGGGATGTTATTGATTATAACATTCAACAATCATTTAGGGATACTGACAGGCTAATTGTTGCTATAAAAAATCCAGATGCGGCTCCTCGTTATTGCGGATTGCTTATCAGAAACATTGAGATTAAAGAATCACCTGACTGGCTAAAAGCAAAGGTTATCGCCATTGGCATGCGCCCTATCAACAATATTGTGGATATTACAAATTATGTGATGGCAGAGATTGGTGAGCCGATGCACGCCTTTGACAGGAACAAACTTAAGGGAGATAGTATCGTTGTCAGGATGGCAAAGGATGGAGAATCACTGAACACCATAGATGGTATGACTCGGATATTAACCCCTGATGATATTGTGATAGCTGACCAGGTTGCTCCGATCGCCCTTGCTGGTGTGATGGGAGGCATAGATAGCGAGATTGATAGCGGAACTTGCGAAATAGTGCTTGAGGCGGCTAATTTCAATCCAATAAGGATAAGAAAGACCTCCAGTAGATTTAACCTCAGAACAGAGGCAGCTATCAGATTTGAAAAATCCTTAGATCCCAATCTCTGTTCATCTGCAATATTTAGATGTTATGATTTAATTAAGCGACTCATCCCTAAAGCGGAGGCTTCAACCCCAATTGTGGACTCATACCCAGGAAAGCCAAACAAAATATATGTAAATACGAGCTATGATTTCATAAGAAAAAGGCTTGGGATTGACATGGATGATAAAAGAATAAATAATATTTTAACATCCCTGGATTTTAAAATACAAAACAAAAATGATGACATTAGGATCGAGATCCCCTCACACAGGGCAACTGGAGATATATCAATACCTGAAGACATTGTGGAAGAGGTGGGTAGAATCTACGGATATGATAATATTTCCCCAAAAGCCCCTTACGTTCCTTGTATTACACCCCACAAGAATGAGATGAGATCTTTTGAAAGGCTTATCAAGGAGATTCTGACAAGGGATCACAATATAGTGGAAGTAAGCAACTACTCCTTTGTGAGCGAGAAGCTCCTCAATCTATTAAAGACCAACGAGGACAAGGAGCTTCACCTCAAAAATCCGCTTTCCCAGGAACAGGATAGATTGAGAAGGAGTCTAATCCCAAATCTAATCAATAATATTGAACTGAATCAGAGATATAACGAAACATTTAGGATCTTTGAGTTGGGGAGGGTGTATCTAAAGGAGAAGAGAAAGTCCTCTGAGCTTGCTCGTGAAGAGAGATATGTTTCAGGACTAGTATTTTCAAAGAAGGCAGAAGACCCCCTATTTTATGATGCAAAGAACATAGTGATAGATCTATTGGAACAGCTAAGCATTATGAACGTGAAATATTCACCAGCTAGGACCGGCCTGCCATCATATGCACATCCCGCAAGATCAATGAACGTACTGATAGATAACAAAAATATAGGGTTAATCTTTGAACTCCATCCAGAGATTATAGATAGATTTGAGATAAAGGGCAAGGCAGGAATTTTCGATCTTAATGTGTCAATATGCTTTAATAGCCAAAAAAGGGAAAAAATATTTGTGGATCTACAAAAGTATCCTGAGGTTCCCTTTGAGATTTCCGTATTGGCTGATAAATATCAAAATATAGATAGTATTAGCTCAATAATTCAAAAGAGTAATAGCGATTGCATCAAAAGCGTTGATGTGATATCGATCTATGATAGAAATCCCATCCCAGAAGGGATGAAGTCCGTCTCCTTCAAGATTGTATTTGCATCCAGGGATAAGACCCTCTCCCCTGATGAAATTGATATGCATCAAAAGAGGGTAATAGGAGACCTAAAAAAGAATGGTTATCAATTGAGATAAGATAGTGTCTCTCGCTAATGTATAGCTACATATAAATTGTGTACTTTTTGCTACTCTTTAATTTCCAGTTTTAGCTCCAAATAAGATCTTCTCTCGAATCTCTTAAGGCCAAGTTCCTCAGCTAGAGCGAATAACTCACTCTCTGTACTCTCTCTATCACCCCCCATCTTTTCCAGTTCAACAAAATCCCCAACACCATCTACCCTATCAACGCATATCTCAACATTGTTTAGGATGTAGATATCCCTCACTTTTACAACATTATCAACCTCAACAAATCCAATCTCATTTAATATGCTCTTCATTGCAGAGAGTTCATTGAACAGAACCTCCTCCTCAAATCTTGACTTACTCCTTTTGCCTAACTTCGGCCCCTTATAGGTCAAAGTATATGTATTATCTTCAATTCTTATTCTCAACGCTTCATCTGTCTCTGCAAAATCTCGACATGGATGACTGTAATAGATGTCCCTCTCTCTTACTCTTTTGAACATTACTCCACCAAGTGAGACAATCCTGTTAATAACCTCATTGCGATTATCACACCATGCCTTTATCTCAATCTCCAGCACAATAGCACTCATCTCCTTTTAGTAATCGGCCCATTTATAGAAAGTCCCTCTCCCCCAAGAAATTTTTTTCTCTTCCCTTCCACCATAATCATTATACTATCAATATTGTCAAATTGAGTTATGGTGTATAATATCTGATCAATCCTCATGAGAAGGATATCTCCATTAGCATTCTCTTCAATCGCTCTATTAAAATCCAAGATAGCGCATTGATCCTTCAATTCATATTCCTTTAATTTCAGATTACTTGGCACAGCGGTCAGGAGTCCTCTTCCCCTCTCGTTTTCCTCAGGTCCTTTTATCAATTCATTCATTGCTACCCTTATATTCAATTTTCCCCTTGATCTCCTAATTACTGGCTCAAGTGAAACCCTTTCGCTAAGTTCATTATATTTCACCAGATATATTCTATATTCATTTACTGCTTTCTTATCCTCTATTATTGAACTTGTCACATGGTTACTATTCGTATTCATTATTTCTATATCCCTTGATTCTTTCTCACTATTCTTTCTATTGACAACAACATCTTGCACTGATATCTCTCTTGAAACAACGTCCTTTCTTTCCAGACCATTTTGATCCTTACCATAATATTCATTCAATAAAAGCACTATCATAGTAACAAGCGCCATTATAGCCAGTACATAGTATGGTGTTTTGTCTCTACCATCCCCACCAACCCCAGACCTTGAGCCAGCTTTTTTCGTTGTCTTAGCTACTTTAGCCTTGCCCTTTGACCTTCCCTTTGCAGAGGATCTTTTATCTGATGGTACCCTACCTGCCATCTCTCCGGTCCCTCCATCCAAGCTGAAAATGTATTCAAGTATAATTTAACATATAATAGTAAATACTTGATATAGAGATTAAGGGCTCTAATTTTCAACTGCAATCACTTTTTCTCTTAATTATTACTTAAATCGCTAGCATCTTCACCCTTATACCAAAGGCAAGACTGATGAACGGATCTACTCGATAGCACGAGAAAATTAAATTGCACGATGAAAAAAGTGTTGCCTACAATTAACAAAATGCTAAAAGTTATTAATATGGAAATAAATCCTAATACTAAAATTTGTATAAATTCGCATACTAGACTTTACTGCATTTTTGGAAATCCAGTAAAGCACTCTTTATCCCCGATTATACAAAATTCCGCCTTCATTTCATCAGGTATAAATTCAGTATACATAGCTTTTGAGGTCAATAATATCAAGGATGCAATCTCGGCTATGAAAATATTACATATTAGTGGAGCAAGCGTTACAATACCCTTTAAGAGAGACGCTATAAACTATCTTGATGAAATTGATCCTTTAGCGCAATCAATCGGCTCCATCAATACGCTTATAAACTCCAATGGTAAAATAATGGGCTATAATACCGATGGATATGGAGTTATTTCTTCTCTAATACAGAAGGGGATTGATATTAAGAAATCTAGTTTTTTAATAATTGGAAACGGCGGATCTGCTAGAGCAATAGCATTTACACTCCTCAACTATGGAGCCAAGATCATTATTGCGGGCAGAAATGAAAATAGAATCATCCATCTGGTGAATGATCTTAATGAGAATAGTTATAATGTTGAATATAGACTAATTAAAAATATTACACACACATTTATAGAAGAAGTGGATGTAATAATAAACACCACTCCAGTTGGAATGACACCGGATATCACTTCAACTCCACTGGATGAAGGGTTCATATTGAAAAGGCATACTATCTTCGATATCGTCTATTCCCCTCCGAATACAAAATTATTACGGATTGGGGCAGAAAAGGGATGTAAAACAATCCCAGGCATTGAAATGCTCCTACATCAGGGAGCAAAACAGTTCGAGATATGGACAGGGATAAAGGCTCCATATGATATTATGAAGAGATCCCTAGAGAAATATATCTAAAATACTACTTACCATGAAATCGATAGCAGAAAGACTGAATATACTTACAGATAACGAAAAGACGGGTTATCTGCAATATTTGAACTACTCACTTAAAAACATGGAGTATCTATGTAAGCATTACGGGAATCCACATAACAAATTAAAGATTGTACATATCGCTGGCACAAATGGAAAGGGATCAGTGGCATATATGCTCAATAGCATATTGATATCCGCTGGTTATCGGGTCGGATTATATCTATCTCCACATCTATCAAGGATTAATGAAAGAATTAAAATTAATAATATTGAAATCTCAAGTAAAAGACTACATGAATACATCGACGAATTGTATAAATTGCTATCAACCATGAAAGATATTCAGCCTACATATTTCGATGTTCTCACGCTTTTTGCCTTTAGGTATTTCAGTGAAGAGGAGATAGACATTGCCATAATCGAGGCTGGACTTGGCGGCAGGCTAGATTCTACAAATATAGTCTCCCCCTTAATCTCAATAATTACTGATATATTTCTTGATCATAAATCCATTCTTGGGAATACTCTAAAGAAGATAACCCAGGAGAAGGCTGGCATAATCAAACCAAATTCCATTGTTATAACATCAAATAAAAAAAAGGATATACTTGATATTATTATCAAAAAATCGATTGAATCTTGTTCAAGATTATATGTATTAAATAAAGATTTTCAGGTTAAGCGAATTAGAGAACTTGTGGGCAAGGGCTTTACCTACGATTTAAGCTCAATTAATGATACTCATATAAATGATGGGAATCCTCTAAACCTCTATATCAAGGATATTGAACTCAAAATCCCATCTAAATTCCAGATCACAAACTCAACACTTTCAATCGCTACATCACACCTTCTGAAGGAGTTCGGTTTTAAGATAGAAGAGAGTAATATTATTGATGGGATTAAGAGAGTAAGGATTCCAGGTAGATTTCATATAATATCTAAAAAGCCTTTAATAATATTTGATCCAGCTCATAATCCGGCTGCCCTAAAAACCATAATAAATACCATTAATAAAAACTATCAAGATAAACAGATCATGATAATCCTCTCAATTATGCAAGATAAGGATTATTCAATAATATTAAAATTACTATTTAAAAATCTTTCAAATAAAATATATTATTTTGAGCTGAATGATGAAAGATGCCTTAAAATTTCTGAAGAAAAAATTCATAAACAAAATTCTCTATATCATGATATTCAGGTATTTAAAAATTCCCTTGATTTAACCAAGGCTTTGCGAAATGACATAACAGCGGATAGCCTGCTACTTTTTACCGGCACCTTTAGATTATTTGATCTGGCAAAAAAGGTTACTTCAACATTACAGGATACGCATCCTTAGAAAGGAAGCTCCTATACTGAGTCATCCATAGTGTCAGACAGCTCGTTAAGATGAAAGACATTTTTGTTTTGTTCTCCATAATTTCACCAAACCGATTTAATGAGAAAAAATAATGAAAAACGAAATAAATAAACTCATTTTATCAATAAAAGACTCGTTAAAGGAGTATACAGAGGGCAACATATCCTTTGAGGAGGCAAGGGATGAATACCTGAAATTACTTAATAGATATAACATCTTGGAGAAGAAAAACAGAAGCCACGAGGGTCTTAATATTCTACAAGGTCTGTGCTATTATCACAACTCTGAAAACTATTCCATATTTACTGCTGTTTATCAAATAAATACAATGGATATTACACCTATAGCCTACTATGGAGACAATAAACTGAATTCTAAAACAATTCATGTATTACAAGAAAACATATTTAAGATCATGGGGGAAGATATCCTAACAATTCCACCAAATAACAGCATTTTGCATCATTCAACTCATATATACCCTCTAACTTCTGAGAAAAAAAACAAAATAATTTTTATAAACTTGTCATCATCCATATATTATTCAAATGAAAAATTTATTATTATTGGAGAACTACTCAATAAGCTGTTATCTAATACATCTATTATTGCAAGTCCAATTACCTTCAACTATTTTGAAACAGTGACCAGTGATATTGATAGTTACTGTCGTAAAAATGTAAATGATGAATACTACATAACTGCAGAACTCTTTATATTCAATAATATTGTTAACATTTTTAACCATTTGGGGATACTATCGTTATTAGAGTCTTCTGAGATGATCATTGACACACTTAAGAAAAATTCTGCACAAGATTCAAGATGTTATGCCCTTTCGTTAAAAGAATATATTGTCCTATCAAAACTGATGAAAGGTGATAAGACTCATAACCAAAAAAATAAAAATATCGAATTTTTATATCAGGATATCTCAATTCCCTTTGCCACCATCACATTTAAGATTGATACTGAAAATTCAATCTATAATCTTTGGGAAAAGGTTTTTGTCTTTGAGGAATATATCTCTTCTGGAGACATAAAGTGAATAGATATTCGCAAGTAGTTGTTATTGGATCAAGCGATGATAATTCATATGCTAATGAGGCCTATCAGATTGGTAAATACATTGCATCAAAGGGATGGGTACTCATCTCAGGCGGCAGAGGTGGTATTATGGAGGCAGTATCCAAGGGCGCCAGAGAGGAAGGCGGAATTGTAATTGGCATAATACCTGAATCAGATCATGAATCTGCAAATAAATACTGCAATATAGTCATACCAACTGGAATAGGTTATGCAAGGAACATGATAAATGTCCTTTCGGGCGATGCAATAATATCAATTGGAGGAAAATCCGGCACCCTTTCAGAACTAGCTTATGGATGGCAATTTACAAAGCCAATTATTCTATGTGCTTTCACGGGCGGATGGAGTGAAAGGTTGTCATTGACAACCTCCATCGATAATAGGAAAAGGGACTTATTCCACATCGCGAAGAATCTGAGTGACGTATACATGCACCTGGATAATGTTCTAAATAAAAAGTAAAGTAACCTCTTAACAAATTAGCGTCAATCTCGACCTGTTCATGGTTAATCACAGTATTATCATCAATTGTAAGTAATCAAATTTGAATAATAATCAATATCGTCCTTTTTCATGATTATTATTCTACCATCCCGTTGCTGGCCGATATTATTTTTTTCAATGAACTCTATCCCCTTCTTCAGGATGCTCTTGGCCTTGTATCTTTTTTCCATATTTAGATGTTGCAAAAAATGCTCAATAGCTTTTCGAGCATCATCCATAGCAAGTTCATAGTTATTTTCTCTAATAATCCTGCAAAAGATATAATGTGGAAAAATATATGAATCTGTTTTCCACTTAAGGTTTATGATGTCAGTGATATGTGAAATAAATTTATCTGTATTTAATAAATCAGATGTGATGATTGGATCAGAGAAATTAACCCTTGCCCTGTTATTAAGCACATTCTTGACAGTTAATACTTTTGTTGAATCATTATTATTCACCAAGGGTCTTTGATAATATGAGACCTCAATTGGTATAAGGGCGATCTCTTCCGAATTCTTATATAGAGATTTCATAATAAGTGAAGGAAAATCCTGATCAATTTTTCCAATCTTCCCATCTTTTGATATCTCTAACTCTGGGAAGAAAAGTACCTGTACCCCATGTTCAATTAAAGTGGATAAATAGGTCTCAGTAATTTCCCTGTAAATAGGATTGTAAAGTCTGTTCGTATCTATGACATATCCACCCATTAGCTTTAGAAAATATCTCTTAAATCTGCTATTTATTATGCATTTATCCACAAAGAACCTGGGCACGTGAAGTCTATATTTATCAATAGCCATACCTATATAAGCAAAGTCATAATAACTTCTATACGTAGACACATAAACAACATGAGAGGTGTTGATTATTTTCTGTACGATCTTCAGGTGTCCGGATATCTTAATATTGTTTCCAAACATTCTCTTGCCATAGGATTTAAGATATAATATATTCTTCAGATTGATTAACTTTACATATTTAACAAAAAGCTTGAACGCTATATAATTAAAATTATCACATGTCTCCTCCACATATAATTTACAAATATCCTCCAAGACTCTTTCAAAATTTCTGTTATCTATCTGCTTGAATAATGTACATTCCTTTTCAATGAATTCCCTATTGTGTTTATAATTTATACTATCTTCATTTACAATATTATTTAGAATTGAACTCTTGGTATCCAATATTTTTTTCTTAAAATCATCATTTTCAGTCATTCTAGCGAGAGCGTTTGAGACTATAATGTTCTTAAAAATAGTGCCCCTTGCCTTCTCCATACCCCTCTTTCTCTTTGAAACCTGAATCCTAGAACTCTCAAATATCTCCTCAAATCTTTCTGGATTTTTAACTGTTTGAATCAGAAGTTCTGGATCACGCTTATTTAACAGGATCTCATACAGGGACTTATAAACGGGTATAGAAATATTTGCTTTGTCAGCCAACTCAATTATTGGTTCAATAGCATAAGCACCCTCTGCTAAATAATTAAATCTTTGACTCATCTTTTCAAGAACAGTATCTGGACGAAATCGCATTAAAAGTTTATCGTACAGGCCTATTGACTTCCCTGTCTGCACAATTTGTTCAGCAATATCCTTTCCAAAGCGTCTGTTTCTGCTGAGATCACTCAGAGAAGTAGTGATAAGGTCTCCCAAGCCTGAGATGTCAAAAAGTGTTTCCTCTCTTACATTAAAAAGACTACATATCTTCAATATCTCCTTAAATGCCTCTGATATCAGAGCACCTGAAAGATTGTCCCCACAGCGCGGTAGGATGCTAATCATACCTACAGCAATTGCAGCAGGATTTTTCAAGGCCCCTCCCAACTCTACGCCTTTAATGTCATCGGTTTCTCTGCATCCAATATAACTACAGGAAAGGAGTTTTACAAATACCTCCCTGGTCTCTCTAAATATACCCGCAACAGTTATACATGTTTGGAATCCATCACCCACCTCTTCGGCATGGCTTGGTCCATATATAGCTGCAACTCTTCCCTCAAGAAAGGGTATAGCCTTGGTGATCGTATCAGATATAGTAAGTATTTCATTATTTACCCTGCAAAAGCCCTTTGAGAGATAACCCAAATGTGAATTAACGGATATATATTTTTCAATCCTTAAACTAGTATCATAAACAGCCTTTGATGGAGTGGCAAGTAGAACAATATTTGATTCTTCCAAAGAATACTTTAGATTGTTGGTTACTATAACATTGCTAGGCAGCTTGACCCCAGGTAGGTATAAGCTATTCTCTCTAGTCTCATTAATCAAATTAATTACTGATTTCCCTCTAGCCCATAATTTTATTGTAAGCACAGGATTATTCTCTGCTATCACTTTTGCAATTGCAGTACCCCAAGAACCTGCTCCAATAATTGTTATTTTGTCATCATTAATATAAGTCATTTTCTCTAATTAACAAATTTTGCATATTAAATCAATAAGATAGTCTTAAATAAGTCAATCTTCAAATCAGAAAGGGATATAATAGCATTTGCATTTTGATATGTCCATTAAAAACTAAAAAAAGGGGAAATCATGATCCCCTTTAAAAATTTATAATATTTATACTTTTATTTATAAAATTTCAAGGTAATCCTTTAACTTTCTTGCTCTTGTAGGATGCCTTAATCTTCTTAATGCTTTAGCCTCAATCTGTCTTATCCTCTCTCTCGTTACTTTAAATACATATCCCACCTCTTCCAGTGTATGTGAATATCCATCATCAAGGCCAAATCTCATTCTTAATACCTTCTGTTCCCTTGCAGGAAGGGTATTTAAAACTGAATCGATCTGTTCAGCCAACAGCCTAAAGGCTGCTACACTAGCAGGTGAATCGACCTCTTTATCCTCAATAAAATCACCAAGCAATGAATCCTCTTCCTCTCCTACCGGAGTCTCCAATGAAATAGGTTCTCGTGCAATATTCTTCACACCCTTCACCCTGTTTACTGGCCAGCCAAGCCTATCTGCCAACTCCTCTGATGTTGGTTCTCTGCCATATTCCTGCTGAAACAACCTTGTCTCTCTCATTACCTTATTTATCTGTTCGATCATATGAACAGGAACACGAATAGTCCTGGCCTGATCAGAAATGGCCCTTGTAATAGCCTGTCTTATCCACCATGTTGCATAAGTTGAAAACTTATAACCCTTCCTATATTCAAACTTATCCACTGCTTTGATTAAGCCTATGTTTCCTTCCTGTACCAGATCAAAAAAATGCATACCTCGATTTGCATACTTCTTTGCAATGGAAACAACCAATCTCAAATTTGCTTTTATTAACTCCTTTTTGGCAATGGAAATTTTTCTCTGACCGAGGTCTATCTGCTTCCCCCACTCAATTATTGTCTCAGATGAAGAACCAGAATCCTGTTCAATCCTTCTTATCTTTCTCTCATTATTTCTAATATCTTTCACCAGTTGGAAGAGTTCTTCTTTATCCTTAATTTTCAGTTCTCCAAGGATTTGATCAACATTTTCACCCTTTTCTACTTTACGTACAAGATGCTTGATCTCTTTTATTGTCTTGCCATAACTTCTCTCAATATTTGTAAATAAATCATATGTATCATGAATTCTTGAAACCATAGACTGGATCTTATTAGCAAGCTTTGATATCTCATCCTCATTTATTCCAATCTCCCAAGCTGCATTTCTTATCGATTCCATCAATTTACTTTTTTTATCATCATATTCTGATGCCTTCTTGGAATCCTCATCTATCTTTTTCATTTTGCTTTCAAGATGTAATACCTTTTTATCACCAGAGAGTATTATGTTCATTTTTTCATTATACCGTCTCTCAAGCTCCTTCATATCAACAGATGAAAAGTAATATAGCTTATTAACTTTCATTATATCAGTTAGTTTAATCTTTCCGGCCTTAACCTTAGGATAACTCTTAATCAATTCATTAATAAACAACATAGAGTTGAGAACCGCATTCTCAATTAGAATCTCTCCCTCCTCAATTTTTTTTGCTAAATCGACCTCCTCATCTCCTGATAGAAGAGAGACCTTACCAATCTCTCTCAAATAAAGCCGAATTGGATCATCAATAGATGAGGCTTCCCTTGGGCTAGAGGATGTTGTTCTCTTTT
Source organism: Spirochaetota bacterium (assembly GCA_034190085.1). Taxonomy (NCBI): domain Bacteria; kingdom Pseudomonadati; phylum Spirochaetota; species Spirochaetota bacterium. Next base: position 26,664 of record JAXHTS010000078.1, on the reverse strand, counting down.
GTAAGGTGTTGCCTTTTCCTTTTTGATTTAGAGTAATTGACTTTCTTGATGTTTCCTCCACAACCTCAATGCCCAATTGATTTAAGAGAATAAAGACATCATCTATTTTATCTGAATTTAACAGCTTATCAGGTAAAATCTCATTAAACTCATCATATGTTATTTCGCCATTGGATTTTCCTAACTGTATTAATTTATTCACCTCGTCAATTTTCTCTAAAACTAATTCTTCTTCCTTCATAATTCTCCTTGTAAAACCTCTGTTAAGATTTTTAAAACTTGCGACGACGCAGAATTGGAATTATTATTTATATAGATTCTTAGGCAATAATAAAGCTAAGGTTGGTATATTTATATTATCTTATTATAGAGATAGGGTGATAACTTCTCCTTTTCTCGTCGTAACACATCGATCTCAGCTAAATATTCATTCACTTCAATTTTTTTAGAATAATCCGGATTTTGTATCATACTTATGTATCGATTTATTTTCTGATCAATTTGATACAATTTTATATTTAAATATAACTGATTATATACTCCATCAGGACTATCAATTATATCACACCTAAAGAGACTGTCCTGAAAAAAATCTCGCGTCTTTCCTTCAGAGAAAAAATCAAACATTCTGTCAATAGAAATTTTTTCACTATTATAGAAAAGATCAATTAATTTTTTATAAATATCTTTTATAATAGGATCTATAAATTCATTTTCCGTGAAATCCAATATCGCTCTTTCAATAAGTTCTGGATAATTACATAATAAGAGGATCAATTCTCTATGGCTTCTTGTAAGGTAGTTTATACTATCTGTATTTGAGTTATTATTATCTAATTTTGTTTCATATTTATTTCCCCTGGCAATAAATTTTTTGTAATCTTCCCTTATTGAATTCTCATCAACCTTTAAATGAGAACTGACCTTCTTGAAATATATATCCCGTTCTGTCTCATATTTTATATCTTTAATAATATTAAATACTTTAAATAGAATAGTTAGCCTATCCTCATTTTGATAATCAGCAAATGCCATCTCAATTCTAAACTCTAGGGGCTTTAGACTTGAATCCACAACAACCATGAATTCTCTAACCCCCCTATTGATTATAAACTCAAATGGATCACCCTCTGGTAATACTGCGATCCTAGCCTCAATACTTATATCCTCTAACGTCTCCAAAGAACGTAAAGATGCCCTAAATCCAGATGAATCAGCATCAAATAATAATATTACTTCATTGCAAAATCTTGCCAAAAGCCTTATCTGAGACGAGGTCAACGCGGTACCTAAGGGAGCAACGACATTCTTTATTCCAGCCTGATGACATCCAATTACATCAAGATACCCCTCTACTACAATTGCTCTATCCAATTGCTGAATGTATTCCTGTGCAATATTCATGCCATAGAGCACCTCTCTCTTCTTAAAGAGAGATGACTCAGGAGAATTGATATATTTTGGTTCTCCATTTCCTATTATTCTTCCACCAAAACCGATTACATCATTGCTTCTACTAAATATGGGAAATATAATCCTATTTCTAAACCTGTCATAATAATTACTATTTCCACCCTTTTCTGATACTCCAATAAGTCCAACCTCAGAGGGCAATGATAATGGAATATTCATATCTTTAAAGTGATTTGTAAGGAAGTTCCATGAATCAGGAGAAAAACCCAACCTAAATTCTATAATACTCTCTTTGGATATCCCTCTATTCATTAAATACCTGCGACCCTCTCGTCCGAACTCTGCTTTTATCGATTTATGATAGTGATTCATCGCTTCATAATTAATCTTTTTCAATCTATCGAACTGTTCCCCACCTCCCCTATTTGTTTCCCCCTTAACCTCAACACCTACAAGACCTCCGATGAATCTGACACTCTCTGGAAAATTTAACCTTTCAATCCTTGAAATAAAAGAAAATACATTTCCCCCTATATGGCACCCAAAACAATAAAAAATCTGTTTATCTGGCGAAACGGTAAAGGATGGGGTTTTTTCCTTATGAAATGGACAGAGAGCGGTATAATTCTTCCCCTTCCTCTTTAAAGAAGGAACGTATCTACTCACTATTTCCTCTATCTGTGCTCTCTCCCTTATTCTCTCTATGATCTCTCTTGATATCAACATAACCTACATAGATCTAATATTAAGATTCAAAAGACTTTTGCGATAAATATATTGTACCCTACTACAATAGGGTTACTCTCATTTACTATCCCATATTCTGTAGAATTATATACTTATCTAATTGAATGATACTAAAAGTTGAATATTTGCGTTTATCTGGATTTAATGAAGAGAAGGCATCTCTCCCTTCTCAAAAATAGTGGATTATTTAGATTATCTTATTCATTCAACATCTATTCCAAATGATGATTTATTATAAATAATATCATTAATTAGGGTAATGACTACTACTTTATCAAGTGGAAGATTAAAATAAATGAAATTCGGTTTGGGTTGCTCAATATTATTCAATTTGATATACTTACCCCTCTTTTCATCCAATGCATACTTCTCAACCATCAAAAGATGCCTATTGCTCTGGATCTTATATTCAAATGTCTTCAACTGCGACTCCAAACCTATTGTAGTTCTACCTACTTCAAGCTTATCAATATAAACCTTGTAATATGCCCTCCTATCCCTTTCAGGATTATTAATATTAATATCATAACCTATAAATTTAATATTATAACCCTTGGGTTCTCTGTAAACCCTGATATCCTTAACGGTTTTCCTCTCCTCAACACAGAAAAGCTGAAATATCAATATTATTAGATATATAAAATACAAACACCTTCCCATAATCCCCATCTATTTCTCTCCGATTTCAATTTTATATGGTCCATCATAATTCTCAACTAGAGATTCCACAACAACATAACCCTTATTATCTATCATTTCAATGATAGATTTAGATTCATCACCTCTCAGGATTTCTGATTTTATTGTATAACCCAAGGGATCAGTAATAGATATCTTTAACTCCGAATCCTTTACTCCATATACAGTAAATTTCTTCATTACTCTTCGATTGTACTCTAAATAATAATAATCCTTGTCCCCCTTGCTGGAGATATAACCCTTAATAATGTCATTGCGTATCACATTAGCCAATCCCTTCTTGTCATTCGGCTCTATTTCATTCCCCTCAGAAAAAGGGGAAGAGGATACAGATACTTGATAAGGGAAATCATGATCATATTCACCCCCCTTAGACATCACCTTTATATAATAATCGCTGAATAGAAGGGCATTGGGCATTATTTCCCTCACCCCTTTTGCATAACAATCAATCTCAAAAAGCCTTTTGTCATTGCTGCTATATATTTCAAACTTGATATCCAGATCACCTGGAGGGATTACTTCAATTTTATATATCTTATTTTCACTACTAATATTATTATATAAATAATAATCTATATCCCCTTTAGGGAATATCCTGCCCTTCACATTATCACCAACAATAACATTAGCCTGATCGATTATATTATTTGGTTCAATCTCTGAAGAATGATCATAATCCCTTGAAGTAACTAATAACCTATATGGCACATCACAATTAGATTCGAAGTTCGAGGCAACCATAATATAATATATTCCAGATATAGAAATACCAATATCCTTCAAAAGTTCTCCTTGTCCTAGGCCATTCATATCCGAAGATCCTATTTCATCCTGCTCAAAATCTAAAAAGTGCAGGATAGAATTGATCTCTGGCACCCCCGATAGTTCAATATTTAGAAGTATCGGTTTTTCGCTATCTAACTCAACATTTAGATAATACCAGTCTTCCTCCCGCAATGGGTGATTTTCGCTATAGTTCATTCTATTATATGATGGGGAGAAATAGCCTAGAATTTCACTTCCCACCTCCAATAGGTTTGCATTCTTATTGCTATCATTGGTTTCATGCTCTTCGTTATCCCATTCCCTTCCAGACAATCGCAATTTATATTTATTCTGGCTATTTCCATTTACCTTATCCATCTCGCCATGCAGAACTGTTATATAATATACACCCTTATTTACAAATAAATTGCATATTCGCTCAGGTGAAGACTTTCTCAAATCATCTACATGTTTCATTAACACATGAGAACCATCATACCCCCAAATCTGAAAAGCATGATTAACCCCCTTCACTGGAGCAATGGAGACGTCAACCACCATTGGGGTTATTACCTCAAGCCTGTAAAAATCAATATCATCTAGTGTATTTAGCAATCCCTCCACTATTGAATTGGTCTCAATTCGATTAGCTCTGGAAAAGGCATCATTAGGTTCAATCTCCTCATATGTTTTTGTGTTACAGGACATCATAATGGCTAAAATAATGAAAAGGGATATCAATTGAGATATAAATTTCCTTTTGACTTGTACACCTTTGTTAATAATATTAATAAACATTATAAGTTATTGTATTAGTGTAATCAGTATGCGGATGAGGAAGCTGCCCTTTTACTCTTTAGAGAGATGCATGGGCCTTTTATCCCTTTCTGGGGTATTGATATTTCAAATAATATTATTTCTCTAATTATCAAAATGCTATTTCAAGAGGATAATATTTATAAATACAAATTTCCTCTAAGTATGTTAAAAAAGAGTATTTAATAAAACTAATAAGTTTACTGCCAAGCTATTGGTAATTATTATAGTATAGTTCTCTCTTATTATTTGATAATATAATTGTATTGAATGAAAATAATTATTATACAATGCTAAACATATTGACATATCCAGATCATAACTCATTAATAACATCAAACTGAAGCATCCTATATATATTTATCCTAATAAGTCAATTATAAATTGACATGAAGCTGAAAAAGGATATAAGAGATCTTTCACCTATCCTAATATATATTAGGACAAATTGATAAAGAATCATTGATTAGAATATTGATGAAATGTTAACATAGCAGAGGAGGATTTGAATGTGTCTTTCAAAGGTGTATCTAAAAGATAAAAATAGCGAAATCATTATTGAAGAGGCCGCTTCAATTATAGATAATGATGGCAGAATTGAAATAAATTCAATTTTTGGTGAAAAAAAGGAAATCGAAGGTTTTTTTATTAAAGAAACAAACCTCATGGAAAATTATATTATACTTGGCGAGAGGAAGGACTGATAATGCATGATCACAATCATCATCATAGTCATAATCATGACTCTGAAACTGCTAAAACTGACTATGAAAAGTTAAAAATGTTAATGAAATACTGGCTGAGTCATAACAAAGAACATATAAATGATCATGAAAAATGGCTAAAGAAAACAGAAGAGATGGGATTAAATGATGTGGCTTCAGAGTTGAAAGAGATTATCAGTCTCTTAAAAGAGGTCAATAAGCATATTAGTTTGGCTTACAAAAAAATGGAGGGAAGGTAGTATATTCAAGGCTATTTCATAGTAAGTTTTAGCAGATAGGGTTGATATTCTAATGGATTAATATAAATAACAAATATTAAGTCCCCAGAAGAGAATATCTCCTTCCCAGAATAATACCACAGGGATCTATTTGTGCCATTGGGAACCAACATAGGAGGTTCATAGATAATCCTCTTTTGAGATTTATAGAGCTCCCTAAAATCGCTGAAGGCGACCATTATTATCCTTCCAGTCATTGTCTGACAGTATATGATCACATACATACCAGAATTTTCATTATAAGAGATTGAGCATTCCCCCATCACATCTCCCAGAAAGGGCTCACCATTTTCGATGTTTTTCACCCAATTCCCATCCCGTGTAAGATAATCATATGATGCGCGGTTCTCTATCCCTTTAACATCTACTCTGGCTATCTTTATTGGCGAAGTATAATCCTTTTCTTTGTAATGACCTGCTGTATATATGTAATTCCCCTTCCTTAAAACGGTTGCGCCAAAGGCAGGATATGAAGATGGGAAGAGATTTGGAAGCCTCTTGAACTCGACATCATCTCCAATATTCCAATTATTCGGTATATTCCATACTGCAATCCCTACACCCATCATATGAAAGGAGGTGGGCCAGTTCATCTTTATTATATAATAATATATATAAACCCTATTATCAATTCTTACCCCGTCTACAGGCCAAAGTCTGTATAGCCTCGGATTCTCATCCTTTCTATATTTTAAGAATTGACAGACCCTGCCTTCCTCCTTTAAATAAAAAAATCTCAAATTCCTGACATTTTCTGGTGTTGGGACTTCAGAAAATGCAAGCGAATTCGAGATCATATCAGTGATATTAACCGACTCAGAAAAGGTTGCTGATGTTGAGATATTACCCTTCCATGTCCCTAGGATTGTATCGCCAAAAGTCCATAGTACTATTGAATCTGACAATATAATTGGCGTAATGCCATCCTGACCAAGCACATCCCCCTTTCTGGATTCCCCAAAGATGCCAAGCTCTTCAACCCTTCCGCAAAAAAGGAATGAGAAAAGCACTGCAATCGCCAATAACCCCTTCATATTGATAATAGCTGCTAATAACCTATCCTTATCTCAACATCTGGTAGCTTATTCTCAATTTATTCTGGATAATAACGGTTACCCTCCCCATTGTGAATTAATACCCTTATAATTGCCACTCCTTATAGATCTCATAATTTATCTTAAACTGATCCATATCCAATCCAGCACAATAGGGTTTACTCATATCGAGATCGCTATGTTGAAGCAGGTTAATTATAATAAATTGCTTTTCCATGGAAAGGGTTATCTCTAATGCGGAATTAAGCTGCTCATCTGTAAATTCGCCAGACTTGCCAATTAAGCATATCCCGACGGAATTCCTATTAAATCCCCTGACATGAGCCCCCCTTTCACCAGATTCTATTAGGTGATCCTCATCCAATGGCCTTCCGGTTTCAATGTACCCATTATATCTTGAATTATATCTATTAAGATTTAGCCATCCATTCAGAATGACGTAGTGATACCCTATATTATCCCATCCATTACCCTTATATCTTTTCCCATTTTGAACAACCTCTCGAGGCGGCAATGTATGCCACATGGTAATCAATGCTGTATTTCCAAATCTGGAATCAGAACAGTGAAATATTACATCTACCATTGTATTTTTGGCCTTTCACTTAGCTTAACTTGGGGAGGAATTTCGCCCGTTACGAGTGACGTCAACTTGCCTCTTAAACCCCTCTTTTCAGCTGATCTGCCTATTGAATAAACCCCTATCACACCGCTCCACGCTATAAGAAAGGTCTTAAAAATAGAATCGGAGCTTTTAATTATATCCCCAAAATTATCAGCACATAATTTGCTAAGGATTATATGCCTCAAGCCAAAAATTTCTAACAATATAAAAATAAGCCCAACATATACTACAGTTGGTCGAGCCCTTTTAGTATACTTATCATCCTGACGCAACTCTGCCAGCATTATCTCCGACTTCGCTTCGAGTTCACTCCTTATAGTTTGCTCTATCTCTGACTCTCTCTTCTGGATTAGCTCCTGCATCTGCTGCTGAAATTCAAAACTATTCCTCTGCTGTTCAACCTCCAATTTCTGCAATTCCATTCTAAGTTTGGTCTTCTCCTCATCGGTGGTAACAAATCGATCAATAGAATCCGCTATACTGTCAATAATGCCTCCAGAAGAACTTGAGAAAAATTTCAATAGCGAGTTATACCATGCCATAAACTATCTCCCTTATGTAATAATTATGTTACACTATATATAAAGCTACATCGTAGCTTAAATAACATATCACATCAATCACAAAAGATTGACCTCATGGCCTCTGAAAACCCTGCTGGACCAATCTTCTCTGTTCTCCTTACCTTAAGCGCAGTCTCAATTGTTGTGTTGTCATACTTTTTTACAAGAAATGGGATATCCACAACCTCCAACATAGGGATATCATTCTCACTGTCTCCTATTCCAACTGAAATGACTTCATCGATTCCATATGACGATTTAATATAATCGATAACCCTCCTCACAGCCTTCCCCTTGTCAGCATTCTCATCAGAAATGTGATAATATCTTCCACCCTTTGTAATCTTAATCTTATGTCTCTCTAAAAGATCGTTTGCTTTTAAGATGTCAATCTTCTTCTCAGACGAAGAAGGCAAAAAGGGGAGTGAGGTTAAACGATCTTTAGCAAACTTGGCGCTTTTTTTTGAAAGATTTGTCTCCGCTATTATCTCCTGTATATCCATCTCCAATAATGTCCGTATTGGGGTCTGTAACACCTCTCTCAATACCCCAAACTTTTCCTTTAATTCCTCTATACCTATACCAAGTATCTCAATCCTGAAATCACCTTCCTTCACCTGGGAAGGGAAAGCAATTCCGCCTCCATTTTCAAATATAAAGGGGTAAGCAAGATTCAGCTCCCGATGCAGTTCCTTCATCTCAGGTAAAGTTTTACTTGATACAGGGATGAGCAAAACGCCATTTTCATTTAAAATTTTAATCCCGTCTAACGCTTTTTCATAGCTGTATGTATGAAAATCCAGCATTGTTCCATCAAGATCAGTGAATACCGCATACATTTTTCTATCCATTATTATTTATGGTTATAAGCATCAAAGAATTCATTTGAACTGACTTGCAGTGATGTCAGGCCTAAGCTGCCTGTGGCTATATTAAATTATTTCTTCTTAAGTAATAAAAATTCCACTCGCCTATTCCTCCTCTGATTCTCTGAAGTGGTATTTGGAAGAAAGGGGGCTGTCTCCCCCATCCCACGGAATGTCAATCTGTCTTCGTCGATTCCCTTTGAGATAAGATAACCCCTAACAGAATTTGCCCTATCCTCAGACAATTTTAGATTATACTTCTCCTCACCAATGTCACAGGTATGACCCTCAATCATAATATTATATCTGCTGTATTTGTCTAGTATCTCTGCCACCCTATTCAAGATTGGGAATGCCCTTCCTGTAAGATTTGCGCTGTCAAACTTAAATTCAATATTACTGATCATAATCTTGAATCCACGTTCAGTTACAACCACCAGCACATCTATTGGCAATCTTATCCGCTCTGTCTTGGATATGTTTCTGGCAAGATCTGTTGCTGTAAGCTGAAGATAATAATCCGCCGCTGATTCAACCAGCATATTCGACTTCCCTACCCCATCCCATTTAATCTCACCTGCTAACTCTGACTTGCCCTTAAATGTCCTAAATTTTGACCCTGAGGATGCATATATATCTAAACTCCATTCTGTGATGCCGAACTGATCCTTTGCTTCAGGGAAAATAGTCAATATGTCATTATTGCCATCTTCATCAGGAGAAAAGAGACTAGGGGAATAATCTAAAGACACACGCGGTGGAGTGCTATCTATTATTATTTCCTTTTGGAAGGATGCTGGCCTATTCCCGCTGTTAAATCTTGTGCTGATTTTATAGGAATACCTTCCATCCTTCAGCCTCTTTCCATTTCTATTCCTGCCATCCCACTTGATAAACTTTGGAAAGTCAATCTTCCCATCGATTCGCCTCATCTCATTCTGATCCTTATCAGTGATAATTATACTCCACTCTTGGAGTCCTTCTGTTTGTGAGATGTATGGATAGAATGAAATATCATTATTCATATTATAAGAAAAATATTCCATTGATGTTGTCAAATCTGCTACTTCGTACTTTCGAGTGAGTGAAATCTCTCTCTTGAATTTCTCTACCCTATTACCAGCCCTATCATTTGATTCGATAAAAAAGGAATAGAGTCCTTCTTTAGCCTCAACCCCAATGTTATCCCTACCATCCCATACAACTGAATCGGGAAACTGATCCCCTACCCATTGAAAAGACCTAATTATATTGCCCCCTGAATCCGTAAATCCTGCCCTCCACTCATCATCAATCGAGGTTGTTACATCCAATCCTATTTTTATGGTATCCTTTTGATCATCTCCATTGGGAGAGAAGAGGAGATATTCTGTTTTTATCTTTACCTCAGGGGGAGTATTATCGACATATATAATCCCATCCTTTGACTCTGCAATATTATCCCTCTCATCCCATGCAATAAAGGAATATTTATACCTACCATCCGGGACATTCCTTCTCCTGGAATCTGTTCCATCCCATAGAATGGTCTCAGGCACTACCATGGATTCCTTCCTCTGCCATATCTTTCTAATAAAATCCTTAAATCCCAAATCCTCCTCAATATCACGTTCAGATATCTTGTACTCTCTGACTACCTCTTCCTCAGCATTGATAATCTGCAGCCTCCAACCCTTTATGCGGCTTCGATCATCTACCTCAAGATTAAAAAAGACAAAATCCTGCCTGCCATCATAATTGGGAGAGATATATTCTTCGCTTGCCTCTATCTTAGTATCTGGCGGCTTTCTATCCAACCTCCCATATTTCATATTCAATCCCATATAATGAACAAAATCCGAGCCACTGTAATGGACAAGGGAATAATTGATATCACCCTCAATCATTCCTTCCTTGAACCTGTAACCTAATCCAATCGTAGAATCTCCGTATTCATAAGATTGCGGCAATATAAATCCCACCCTGCCAATATATCGCTTCTTATATGTAGTCTCAAATCCAAACTTGGCTGGAAAATGATCATACTTATGGATTGCAGAGAAATCATTGAAAAAGGCAATATCCATCTTCCCTTTACTATAGAATAGGAAATTGTAACCGAATGTTAGTTGATTAAAATTTGAATAGTCATCATTCTCTCCTGTAGGTATTCCTGCATTCAGGGAAATACCTATTCGTGGATTAAGGATACCGAATCCCTTTTGAAAACGCTTCCCATAATTCAATCTATAAATTGATCCAATGGAAATACCTGTATAATAAAGTTTGTCCGAAGCATCCGAACCATTGAAGAGATTCAACGCAGCTCCCATCATAAGCCTATCCGTAAAATCCTTTGCTCCGCCTATTGAGAGAAGATATCCATTCTTGATATCATTCCTATCGGATGGAATGTCCATAACTCGAAGCGATGTCCCAATAACACCGTAAGATGTGGGTAAAGCGACAGATATATTGGGATTATAGAATCCGAAATCCAATGTTCCGAATTGTATACCAAAGCCCAATCTCTCAGAGAAAGCGATGGACGCAGGATTCAGATAGAAGAGGTCTACCCCTTGTGATGAAACACCCGTCCCTCCCCTGCCAAGAGAAATTGCTGAATCACCCAAAAGGATAAGATTTAATCCGCTATCCCTCTTGGCAAATAGCTGTTGTGATAACAACATCAACACTGTTACAACGGATAAGACAAATATAATTCCTTTTCTCATGATTTCCAAATATTGTAGCCTAATTTTTGAACATCTTTGCAAAATGATTGTATATTCTTAAAGCATGCTTTTTGTCTCTACCCTCTGAAATAATACGAAAAATTGGTTCAGTATTGGATGGACGCAGATGAACCCACCCCCCCTTGAATTCCCCTTCCTTGACAAAATCTATACGCATTCCATCCAACGTCGATATCTTCTCATCTCTATAAAAATTCTTTAGTTTTAAGAATATCTCATTATCCCTTAAACTGTTATCATATTTAACCTTACCCTTTTTCATCACATAAACCGGAAGGTCCCTCACCAATTGAGAGATAGTTTTCCCCCTCTCAGCCATCATCTCCAGGATATATCCGATTCCCACAAGACTATCCCTACCAAGATGAACCTCAGGAGATATTACTCCACCATTCCCCTCGCCACCGATCCTTGCTCCATTCTTTAACATATCTTCCACAACGTTTATCTCGCCAACCTTCACCCGCTTAAAGGTTGCTCCATACATATCAGCTATATCTTTAACAGCATTGGTTGTGGAAAAATTCACAACAACCCTTCCGATCTGTTTAGATAACAGGTGCTCCACAACAAGCGGTATTGTATTCTCTTCCCCAATAGGCCTTCCATTCTCATCAATAATGGCCAATCTATCCGCATCTGGATCCTGCGCAAATCCGATATCCGCTGATTCATCAATTACTCTCTTAGATATCTCCTTTAAGTTCTCTGGCAAGGGCTCAGCACCTCTTGGGAATATACCATTCATCTCACAGTTGAGGGTCGTCAACCTGCATCCAAGTCTATTCAGAAGTTCAACCGTTATTCTGGATCCGGCTCCATTAACAGAATCCAAGACAATAGCGAAATCCCTCTTCCTTATTGCCTCGCAATCCAATGCATCACAAATCCTCTTAATATGGATGTCATGGGCCATGTTATTATAGACGACTTCGCCGATCCCATTCCACTTCTTGTACTTAAACTTCGTTTCCATAAGAGAAAAAAACTTTGAAATATCTCTTGAATTAAGAAAGGTTCCCTTTGAATTGATTAACTTAAATGCATTCCATTCCGCTGGATTATGTGAAGCAGATATTACTATACCACCATCAGCCTGAAGTTCTTCCACCATCAATTGAACCGTAGGGGTAGGAACAATTCCAAGATCAATCACACTACATCCTGAAAGTGCTAAAGCTGATTCCAAGGCCCTTGATATCGCTTCACCGCTAGGCCGACTGTCTCTTCCAACTACAACAGTACCATTCTTTGAATATTTTGCAAAGGCAGAAGCAACCTTTACAATCAATTCCGGAGTCAATGTCTCGCCAACCACACCCCTGATACCCGAAACACTCTTCATTAATCTTGAAGCCATATCATCTCCGCCTGCTCCTCCTGGTTTTTTTCCTCTTAACCCCGCCACTTGTAATATTATTCCTTTCTCCCTGGGCATTCTGTTTGAATTCCTTCCTAGCACCCTGGGACGGCTGTGCTGTAAGAACAGGTATTCCTCCCTGCTCAGCAAACTGCTCTACTTCAGCATGATGTTCTTCCCCTATTTTAGTATACTCAAAGTCCTCATCCTCTTCCACAAGGACCTCCTCAATCTGCACTTTCATAATAAATTCCAATATATCCTGTCTCAATTTATCCATCATCCCCCTGAACAACTCAAATCCCTCTAGTTTATATTCTACCAGAGGATTTCTCTCGCCATAACCAACAGTCCATATACCATCCCTCAATTCATCCATAGTCAGAAGATGCTCGCGCCACTTAGTATCAATAACCTGAAGGGTAATCAGCCTCTCAGCTATTCTCATAGCATCATTGCCTACGGTAACCTCCTTGTCATTATAGGTTTTAAACAATTCTTCCTTAATATTATTCACATACTCATTGTATGAGAGTTTATAGGGATCTATCCTGTCATGATCAATGTTAATTAAATACCTTGTTTTCATAAAACTCTGTAATCCATCAAGATCCCAATCCTCTGGGTGAGACTTGCCATCTGTGTAAAACTCAACTATAGATTCCGCGACCTCGGTTATATATTCATTTACTATTGACGATATATCTTCACCCTCTAATAATTTATTTCTCATATCGTATATAAATTCCCTCTGAGAATTCATGACATCATCATACTCAAGAAGGTGTTTCCTAATCTCAAAATTTCTCCCCTCCACACGCTTCTGTGCGTTTGCAATTGCCTTCGTAACCATTTTGCTCTCAATCTCCTGCCCCTCCTCCATGCCTAGTCGCTGCATTACAGATGATATTCTGTCTGAGCCGAATACCCTCATCAAATCATCATCCAGGGAAAGATAGAACCTCGACGAACCAGGATCGCCCTGCCTGCCAGACCGCCCCCTCAACTGATTGTCAATACGCCTAGCCTCATGACGCTCTGTTCCAAGAATATGAACACCTCCAGCATCAACAACACTCTGATGGTTACCTACCCACTCCCTCCCTTGCCTAATAATATCCCTTGCTTTCTGTTTATCCTGGCCAGTCATCTTTTCTGATATATCATCGGCCTTATCAAATTCATTATTCAGCACTGAAATCTTAAAATCATCCCATATTTCACCCTCATGAACAGGCATATGATTATCAACTTCATCTATGTATAGTTTTCTACCACCTAAAACGATATCCGTGCCTCGTCCTGCCATGTTAGTCGCTATTGTAACAGTTCCGGGACTTCCAGCCTCAGCGATTATCTTCGCCTCCCTCTCATGATATTTTGCATTCAGTACATTATGGTGAATCCCCTTCATCTTTAACAAATGTGACAACTTTTCTGACTTCTCGATGGAAATGGTACCCACAAGTATGGGACGTCCCTCGCTACTCAACTCTTCGATTTCCTCAACAATAGCATTATACTTTTCCTTCTCTGTCCGATATATTTTATCAGGATAGTCGTCCCTCTTTACAGGTTCGTTAGTTGGAATAACTACAACATCCAGATTATATATCTTCTTAAACTCAACCGCCTCAGTATCAGCTGTTCCAGTCATACCGGCCAGCTTCTTATACATCCTAAAGTAATTCTGAAAGGTAATAGAGGCAAGAGTCTGGCTCTCCCTTGCAATTGAGACATTCTCCTTTGCCTCCAGGGCCTGATGCAGTCCATCGGAATATCTTCTTCCTGGCATCAACCTCCCAGTAAACTCATCTACGATTATCACCTGCCCATCTGCCACAACATAATCAACATCCCTTTTAAAGAGCGTATGCGCCTTTAGGGCCTGATTGATGTGATGAACTATCTCAATATTTCTGCTATCATAAAGATTATCAATCTTCAATAATTTCTCAACATGTCGAACACCTTGTTCAGTCAACAGGGCGTTCCTATCCTTCTCGTTTATCTCATAATCCTCTACCTCGATAAGGCTTGGGATTACTCTATTCACTTGAATATATTTCTTTGTTGATTCATCTGTAGAACCCGAAATTATTAATGGAGTCCTGGCTTCGTCAATCAGAATGGAATCAACCTCATCCACTATTGCAAAATTAAGATCCCTTTGTACCTGCAGGCGTTTATGCTGAATCATATTATCACGCAAATAATCAAAACCGAATTCATTGTTGGTTCCATAAATCACATCACAACTATAAGCCTCCTGCCTTTCGTATGGATCCATATCATGCTGAATAATCCCAACCAATAGCCCAAGAAATCTGTATACCGGCCCCATCCACTCCGCATCCCTTCTGGCAAGATAATCATTTACAGTAATAAGATGTACTCCATTCCCATTAAGGGCATTGAGATAAAAGGGAAGCGTGGCTACAAGAGTCTTACCCTCGCCTGTTTTCATCTCAGCTATCTTGCCCTGATGAAGAACGACCCCCCCCATCAATTGAACATCGAAATGCCTCATTCCCAAAGTCCTGATTGATGCCTCCCTCACAAGCGCAAAGGCCTCTGGTAATATGCTATCCAATGACTCTCCTCGCTCTAGTCGACCGCGGAATTCAAAAGTTTTGGCTTCCATAGCCGCATTGGACAGTTTTTTCATCTCAGGCTCTAGGGAATTAATCTTTTCAACATATGGACGAAGCTTCTTGATGTCCCTTTCATGCTTTGTACCAAAAAAAATACTCAATGTTTTATCTAACATTTTTCAACCTTTCACAACCTTAAGCATTTGTGAATCAATGCTGTTTATTTGAAATTTTATCAATAGAGAAATGCTAAACACTCACATCATCAAAGATCATTAGAACTCAAAATATAACAATGGAATCATCCTTATTCAACAGTAGAATATCAATAATATCCGTAAGCCTTTGGATATTACATCCTGTAACTGAAGAAATTGATAATATATCTCTTTCACCTAAAAGGTCAATCTTTTTCTTTAAATCTTTTCTATCTACCAAATCGACCTTTGTGAGAAGTATTCTATATGGCTTCAATAATAATTCCTCATTATAGGTTTTTAGCTCGGATTTTAATAATTGCAGGTTAAATGCTGGATTACTCTCAGTTGAGTCTATAAGAAATAGGATAGCCTTTACCCTCTCAATATGCCTTAAAAAGGAGAGACCAAGGCCATGACCCCTATGCGCACCTTCTATTATTCCCGGGATATCTGCAATTGTGTAGAATGTTCCATCAACCCTTTCATGGACTCCAAGATTGGGAATTAAGGTAGTAAAGGGATATGCTGCAATTTTTGGTTTTGCCTTTGTTATTCTGGAAAGCAGCGTTGACTTCCCAGCATTGGGAAGCCCCACCAGACCAACATCCGCTATAAGCTTAAGATTGAGGGAAAGACACCTTTTCTGACCTGGTATACCAGGCTGGGAATATTTAGGAGCCTGATTGGTAGAGGACTTAAAGAAGGCATTACCTCTTCCCCCAACCCCGCCCTTACCCACCAATACCCTTTCCTCACCCATAAGAAGGTCAGATAAAAATTCACCTGTATCATCATCAACCACCTCAGTTCCTGGAGAGACCTTTACTATCAAAGGCTTCCCATCTCTCCCGTGTTTATTCCTACCCATGCCTGGATGGCCATTCTCAGCCCTATAGATTCTATCATTAAAGAGGTGAGAGAGATTATGATATGAAGGATCAGCCTCAATATAAACATCCCCCCCTGCTCCCCCATCACCTCCATCGGGGCCGCCACGAGGGATATATTTTTCTCTGCAAAAGGAAACAGCCCCGGAGCCACCATTTCCAGCCTCTATACGAATATTTATGGAATCGGTAAATTTACTCAATATAATCCCCCAACAACAAATTCAACCCTCGCAATCCTCACTTAATATCTTTCGAATCAACCGATATTCCCCAATCCATAAACAACAAATCGCGCGAATTTATTCCTCCGCGCGATTCTATCTCATTTATTATACTGTGTAATTTGATTAAGGTTGTGATAAGGGATACACGGAAACCCTCTTTCTAGCCTTATCGATGTGCTCGAACTTAACAACCCCGTCAATCCTGGCAAAGAGGGTATCATCCCCCCCCCTACCGACATTGAATCCAGGGTGTATCTTTGTCCCTCTCTGACGAACAATAATTGTCCCGCCCCTAACAACCTCCCCTCCAAATCTCTTGACTCCCAATCTCTTGGATCTAGAATCTCTTCCATTTCTGGTTGAACCGCCACCCTTTTTATGCGCCATTATGCACCTCTCTCATTCAAAAATAATCTCCAGAGCATCAGGATAATGATTGATGATCTCCTTTAGCCCGATTATCATAGTATTTAGTATTACCCCTAAAGCAAATAAATTTGTCCTTCCCGCTTCTCCAATATGTATAGATGATTCCAATATGCCATCCCCTTGTACTATCTCTTGATGAATATTCGCGACCTTGGTTACTGCTAGTATTGATGTCTGGATTATGGCTGATATTGCTGAACATACTATATCAGAACCCTTTTTGTCAAATCCTGAATGACCATAAGCCTTTATACCCACTTCACTATTGTCTTTGTTTATTATTACACCATCTTCTAAAACAACATTTTTCAGATAGACCTTTATCACTCAGAACCTGCTGATACCTCATTTATCTTTAATCTCAAATACTCAGGTCTATGACCTAATGTCCTTGTATAATTTTTCCTCTTCTTAAATTTTATTCCCCTAACCTTCCTTCCCTTTACTACTCCAAGCACATCCGCTGTAACCTTGACATTATCCAGATATGGTTGTCCAAGAAGCACCTGATCCCCCTCAACATACATCAACACTTTATCAATGGTAATGCTACCCTCTCTTTGATTTCTTAATTTATCTACATGAAGCATCATATCCTTTTCAATTTTATATTGCTTTCCGCCTATTTGCACTATCGCGTACATAATAATTCATCCTTCATTATAATTTAAGGGGAGGATGCTCCTCCCCTCATTCATGGGCCCACAAGGACTTGAACCTTGGACCTACTGATTATGAGTCAGCCGCTCTAACCAACTGAGCTATGGGCCCTCATTGACTATTTAATCAAAAATAATCCGATTATAATAAATCATGTCAAGTAATATTTCAGATAAAGCCAAAAACAGACACATCCTCCAAAATATAACCCTGATGATTATGGAATTGCTACTACATATGTAGTTACAATTTAGATCATATTATTCAATCATGATCTCAGCTATATATGGACTCTGGGATTTTTCTACTCCAAAATAGTACTTCTCCTCATTTATCTCAATAGCATCATTATAAGCCTCAACAATGCCAACAATATGTACAATTACAGCTAAAACAAACAATAATCCCGATATGATTAGTTTTGACTTCTTATCACTGCTGGAGGCATCGCTATCAGTAGCAACATATAGATAATAACCGGCAAATGAATACCCCACAAGGGTTGACATAAAAATACCTATCCCCTTTATATCCTTTTTCATATAGATATGCCCACCACCAGGGATTACCAAGGAGAGCAAACATGCCAGCCTTGGATCCTTCTCCATTGGTATTCTCTGATAATCCCGCCTCTCTGGAGTCTTCTCATTGAACTCATCGAAAAACTTTGGAGGCTCTTCTTTCCTCTTTTTGCCAGCCTGCTCTTCTAATGTTAATGAAAAAGCAGTGGGTATAATATTAGGGATAGTGGTATGTATCGTAAATACTACAAATACCAATAATAAAGATAGCGCCTTAAAAAATCGATTATTTTTACATACAGATCTCAATATACATTGAAATACTTCCCTCATCACCTACTCCAATAATAAAAAAAATAATTCTAGCCGATTCTACAATCCATGTTTATATGGTTTATGTGTATTTTCATAAATAAAAACACTTACAAAAATATTATATTATAAAGGGTTTGCAGGCAAGTCACTTTTCTTTATAGTGCAAAAATGTAAAGAAAAAACGCCTTATATTATTTCAAGATACCTACTTTAACAGGGATATCCGATTCTTCCCCTCTGCCTTGGAAATATAAAGGGCCTTATCAGCTTTATTTATAAGGTCTTTAGCATCCTTATCCTTAACAGGATTAAGCTGGGCTATCCCAATAGAAACCGTTACGCCCATTGTTTTATTATCATACTCAATATTTAACTCTTCCACACAGGATTTAATTCGTTCAGCCACTATGAGCGCTTCCTCAATATCAGTATCTGGCAAGATTATGCCAAACTCCTCTCCTCCATACCTTGATGCCAAATCACTCTGCCTGACATTTTCCATTATCAATCTAGCTACATTCTTTAATACAATATCACCGCATGTATGGCCATAGTTATCATTAAAATCCTTAAAGTTATCTATATCTATCATAATAAGGGAGAGAGGGACCTTCTGTTCAATGGCTCTCTTTCTGTCGTCCACCAAGGAGGTCTGGAAGAAATGATGTATCTTTAGTTTAGTCATCATATCTGTAGTCGCCATTTCGAACAGATGTGCATTCTGGATAGCTATTCCTGCGAGCGAGGCGATATCCAAGAGATATTGCTTCTCTACTTCAGTAAAGGGATCATCATTGATCCTTTCTCCTAGGATAATAATTCCATTGAGCTTACCCTTCCCCTTTAAGGGCACTATTAAGGAAGGCCCAATAATTTTCAAGGTGGTCGTTGAAGGATCATCCCCAATGATTTCATTCAACTCATTTAGAGTATAGCATCTAAAGTTATCCTCTAAAAATCTCATGAGATGTGAATCAGCATCTATCTCATATTCCATATCATGATTAAGCTCAAATCCCTTATAGTTTCTATGTAATATATAAGTATTGTTGCTGATATCCTTCTGTAAAAAGATACCTGCCTTAACAAGCAACATCTGCCCCATACAGGTTAATAGAATAGACTCAATTAGTATGTTGCTATCTAATGTAGAGTTCAAACCCTTACTTATCTCAATTAGCTGAGTTAGATCATATATCTTCTTTTCAAACTGATCTATTATGATTTTTATATTATGATCTAGATCTTCATCATTTTGTTTATCCATCTATAAGGTCCTGTGATAATTTCATTACATAAGATACTATAAGGTGAATTTCAACTCATCACAAACAAATTGCTTACTCAAATAGGGATATTGCATTTTCTAAATCAATCTTGCCATCATATATGGCCTTGCCAACAATACACCCCTTTAGACCTCGATTGACGAATTCACTTAGCTTATATATATCATCTATTGAAACAA
Organism: Spirochaetota bacterium; assembly: GCA_034190085.1. Taxonomy (NCBI): domain Bacteria; kingdom Pseudomonadati; phylum Spirochaetota; species Spirochaetota bacterium. Next base: position 6,713 of record JAXHTS010000078.1, on the reverse strand, counting down.
CACCACCCGATGCGATTAAGGATAAATCACTCACCTCGGAGAGAATTGTTTCTATTGAATTAAAATTTGGTCCACCTAACATCCCATCTTTAGATATATCTGTATATATTACCTCTCCAATACCAATATTTTGCAACCTTTTTATCAAATCTACAGCAGAAATATCAGAAACATTCTTCCATCCATGAGTAGCCACAATGGAATCCCTAGCATCAACCCCAACAATAATATATTCAGAATATTTTTCAATAATAGCTTCACCCGCTCCAGTGACTAGAGCAGTTCCAATTATAATCCTCTCAATCCCATTATCTAAATAATCCTCCACCATTTCTATATTCCTTATCCCTCCTCCAATCTCGATTGGGATAGAAATGGATTTTGCTATTTCAACTACAATATCCCTATTCACAGGAGACCCCTCAAAGGCCCCATCCAGATCAACAACATGCAATAACTTTGCTCCCTTCCCTTCAAACCCCCTAGCAAGGCTGACCGGATCATCTGAATAGACCGTCTCCCTATTAGGATCTCCCTGAACAAGTCTCACTCCCCTACCATTCTTAATATCTATTGCTGGAATAATTAGCATGCCATCCCTACAAAATTTTCAATAATCCTTAATCCCATCTTGTGACTCTTCTCCGGATGAAACTGAGTTGCGATTAGATTTTCATGTCCCACAATACATGGGAACTCGACACCATACTCAACCTTTCCCAATACAAAATCCTTATCATCTATTATAGGATAATAGCTATGAATAAAATAAAAGTAAGATCCTGATTTAATTCCATCTAAAAAATTGGACTTGCTATTTATATTAACATCATTCCATCCCATATGCGGCACCTTTTGGCCTTGAGTATTGAAACGGACAACCCTGCCAGGTATAATACTCAACCCCTCATGATATCCAAATTCCTCGCTTGACGAAAATAATAACTGATACCCCAAACAAATTCCCATAAAAAAACCACCACTGGAAATAAAATCCCTCAAAGGCCCTATCCATTTCATGTTTTCCAGGTTTTCCATCGCCTTCCCAAAAGCGCCATCCCCTGGCATAATAAGGGCTGAGGATGAATCAATAGAAGATGGATCATTGGATATCCGCACTCTGTCAGTATACTTCTCCACTGCCTTTACAACAGATCTCAAATTGCCCATACCATAATCAATAACAGTTATCATACAATTATTCCCTTTGTTGATGGCACGCTATCCCCTAAGAGTGGATCACCTGAACATGCCTTTGACAAGGATACCCCAAGAGCCTTAAATATGGATTCCTGAATGTGATGCCTGTTCTCTCCATAAAGGACAATAACATGAATATTCATTGCCGCATTAGTAGCAAAGGACCGCAAGAACTCCTGAGTCAACTCCTCGCTATAACCATTGATGTATCCATCAAGTCTTGGTCCTATATATGAAAAATAAGACCTCCCTGAAAAATCTATTGCAACCATTGTCAGTGCATCATCCATTGGAATAATAGCATCACCAAATCTCTTGATTCCTGCCCCTGATCCAATAGCATCCTTAAATGCCTTTCCAAGACAAATCCCAATATCCTCAACAGAATGATGGCCATCTATCTCATAGTCTCCCTTACAATTCAAGTCAAGGAAAAATCTTCCATGTCTTGCCATAGCACCTAGCATGTGATCGAAAAAGGGCATTCCAGTATTGATAATCGATTTATCAACATTATTCAAAATGAGATTCAATACAATATCCGTCTCAAGTGTCTTCCTCTTTATCTCAGATTTCTTTTTCATTTTTCCCTCTCATTATTCTAATATTATCATTCTGTATAGAAACTGGAATATACAGATGAAGATGTATCTCGATTGCAATCATAGCAAATTGTGAATAGCCCTAATACTCGAATCCAAGACTAAAAATAATTTCTTTATCTCCAAAGTATTCATAATAATAAGGCCATGCATAATCAAGCTTCAGGATAACTATAGGATAGAGCATTAGCCTAAATCCAAAACCCAAGTCTGCCTTAAAATCATCAAATTCCTTCGTCTCAGTATTTATAAATCTAAAATGCTCGTCCCAAGCTGATCCACAATCAGCAAACAAAACACCCCCAATCCCACCCATCCTGAAGAATAGGGGCCATCCAAACTTAATACCCTCAATAAGAGTAAATCGAAATTCAGCGCTGAAGAGAAATACATTCTCTCCACTATATTCAAAAAATGGATGCCCCCTTAATGTATTATAACCTCCGATGTAGTATTTAAAATATTCCCTATCCCTTCCAAATATCCTCCCTCCACTACCCCGTAGGGCTAAAACATACCTTTTTTTCAAGAGGAAATACCTTCTTAAATCTATATCCATACTGGTAAATCTCTTATCCTGGCCTGTCAAATTGAATGATTGTTCAACTTCAACCTTACCTCTAATTCCATCTAAGGGAACCATAAACCCCCAAAGCACATTATCAAATCCTAGGGAAAGGGACAATTGATTCAGATTTGCGTATGTATCAGGCCTCACATTATATGAATATACATCATCCCCTTCGATAAAAGATACCTCCCTATAATCCACCTCGTATCTGCTGGATGAAGCCTTTATATCAAACCTAAAGAATCTTGTGAATGGATACCTGGCTAAAAGATAGGCGCCATAATAATCCATATAGCGAAAATCATCGTATACCCCCTGTATGAGATCATTAACACTACCCATAGTAATCAATCCATAGGGATTGCTCTGACGAAATAGACCTAATCCGAAATCCCAGCGATTTTTTAGTGAATAATAGGCTATATCATAGTTTGGATTATTCTCATCTTCATATCTGACATAATCTATTGCAATAATCATCCTATGATCACCCATATAATCAGAAATTCCAGCCCGCAGGAAACCTCCATACATACCACCTCCTGTGGCCGCAAAACCTCCCAATAATGGATCATGACTTATTTTTGGTGTATACTCATCAAATACAGTGTCAGACATATTAAGATATGACTGAGTATAGCTAGGTTTAATATATTCGGTATCCCTTGCTAAATCTTCATGGACTTTATCAGCATCCTTAATTCCCTTTACAAATATATCATACCCAAGATTCTGATATGCGACAAAGGCCACCCTCTCCCCATCAGGGAACCATCGCGGATAAAAAATGCCGCACAGAACATCTGTAAGCCTCTGATCCATACCTGTATCCAGTTCTAACCGGTATAGATTGTATATACCTGTACGATTTGAGATGTATATGATCTTACTATCGTCTGGTGAGAGATCAGCCTGTAAATCGCTTCCCTCATTATCCACAACCAGAATCCTCTCACCTGTATTCAAATCTATTTTAAAGATGTTATAGTCATTCCTCTCATAATCCCCATCAACATTCCAATTGGAGGAAAATAGTACAAATTTATTATCAGAGGATATATTCGGATATCTATCAGAGAAGATATCATCAGTTATTCTTGATAAGTCATTCTCTATTAAGGAATAGATATAGATGTCCAATGAATCGCAGCGCTGTCCCACAAAAGCGATAAGGGTTCCATCCCTTGAAAGGATAGGATCCATTATATTTCGGAAGGGAAGCCTTATCTCCCTCTCTATTTTACCATCGTCGGAATTAATCATAAATATTACATCCCGTCCATAGGATTGAGAGACAAATACTATATATTTCCCATCCCTGCTCCAAGAGAGATAGTTATTAAGCAGATGCATTCCCTCAAACCTAGAACTCCTGCCCCCTAGAACCAAAGACCTGATCTTTCTCTCCCTTTTCTTTTTTTTCTTATCCAAGGCGATAATCGAAATGCTTGAGTAGATATCCCTGTTGGTTAGATAGGCTATCTTCATCCCATCAGGAGATACAGCAGGGCATACATTAAAAACCGAATTCGTTTTCTCATGAAAGGTTAGCTGTTCCCCCTCCTCTTCATCAAAATTTTTACCCTTAATAATCGGGAAGTACCTCTTCTTATAATACCTGATCCATTCAAGACTCAATTCTTCTAAAGATTTATCCGTAATTACCCTTAATGCCCTTTCAATATTAGACATATCCCTGATATCTCTTAATAAATTGCCTATCCTATATTTTCCATATTTATCCTCTAAGAAAGAAAAGAATGCCTGCCCCTCCTTATATAGAAGGTACGGGCTTCCAATATGAAAATTTGTAAGATCCATCAAGGTGGCATATTTTTCATTAAAGAGTATATCCCTCATAACCATATCAGCGGTCTCATCATATCCCACTGAAAGATATTCTGCCATCCCCTCCATTACCCATAGCGGAACTCCTCTAAAGGCAAATTGAGGTAATGCATTACCATGAGTATCATAAAGAAATATATTATATTGAAAAGCATGGACAAGTTCATGGATAAGCACATGACGAAATTCATGGTATGAACCAGTAAAGGGAACTACCACCCTGTTCTTCATGAATTCAGTAAAGCCGCCCGTTCCCTCACCAATTATCTGAGGGATTATATTATTCTCCTGAAAATCAATATGTGATGGGTAGATAATAATAGGTATCACTTCTGTCAATTCATGCCTTAAGCTATTGGCAAGATGGACATATCCATTTTCACAAAATTTTGCAGCCCTCTCAACAAGCCCCTCCATCTCATAGGGATAATAGATGTCAAAATGGATTGTCTTAAAGATATTCCAACGAAAGACCTCCCTATTTACTTTGTTCTTTCCAAAGGGATATAAATCTGAATAAGGGAAAAACATGATAAATATCAATGCATATACCTTAAAAATCTTAACACCTTTCAACAAAATCGCTTCTCTTCCTTGATATATTTACTAAATTATAAAAGCCTTCAATCTTGAAATATTGCAAATAAGGGATGGTACTTCTTATATAATCCATCAATTGGAATTAAATCCTGATAAATACTCTATATTTCAAAGCATAAAACCTCACCATTTGGGTATAGTTAGAATTTATCGACTCCCAAATATTGATAAGTTATCATGCCAATCTTGAACTATTCTCATTTTAATAGAATTATTGACTACTCAATTAATTGACAAGCAAAGTTTTGTTAAACTCTTCCTAGGTAAAGCAGGTCACTAATTATTAGAAGTTACAAAATTATTTAAAAAAAAACAACCAATTATCATTTTTTCTTGACTATCTTTCGATTTATTCCTAACTTGGAAATAGGAAGTCCAGACGGTTTGTTGTTAATTATAAACAACATTATATGATATTTAATTTTGAAAACTATTTTCGACACAATTCCTCATCTGAATGCCTGAGTAATGATACTATCGATTGCTAAGAGTGATATAAGTAAGTATATAAAGATATAAAAATATATAGTTAAGCTAAGGGCTTATACAAAGTAACAATGAATATTTTTGAGGAGGCAAAATGTATAAGTATAAAAAAAATCAATTAATTTCTGTTCTTTTATCACTAATCTGTTTTGTTTGTATCAATTGCTTTGAGGATATTGATAACAATCCATCTTACACCTTTGATCCACTAGAATCTGATACAACCCCACCGGCAATAACTTCAACCTTCCCTGAGGATGAAGATGAATCTGTTCCAATCAATGAAGAAATCATGGTTACATTTAGCGAACCCATTGATATTTATACTGTTGAGTATATAAATAATTTTACTGTTAAGGGAGATGGTCATTACTATAGTGGGGATTTTAGCTATAATGATGATAATACAACCATTACTTTTACACCATCAAAGAATCTAAATCCATACACCACCTATTGGGTCACTATTTCTACTGAAGTAGCAGACCCTGCAGGTAATAAAATGGAAGAAGAGTATAATTGGAGCTTTACTACAGCTATCGTAGTTGATTCTGATTAAGCTTAAATGATTTAAATGAATTTCTAATTTGTCCAAGGTTTCTGCACCCATGCTAAGTTTTATTTAAAAAGCGGGATGATGCTCGTTAACAAACAAGTCCAAGGTTTCTGTACCCAAGCTAAGTTTTAAATTACTTAGCGAGATTTTGATCTCGTTTATAATAATGTCCGAGTTTTCTGGGTCTACAAATGTTTCTTAACAATTTGGAGGGTTACATCTATAACACGCAGGAAATGGAAGCGGAAATAACCTCTCATATACCCGATGTTGATTTGTGAACGGATCTTAGCTTAGTCATACATAATATTAAGACAAGTTATGGCTGTATCTTTTCAATTTACCCTCAATCAGAGTTAGAAGCTGCATTGTAGGCACATTAGGGACTAAACTTATCAAAGTTTTTTTGAGGGGGTATTTATTATGAAGAGATATTCAGCTTTTTTATGTACTACATTACTACTATTTTCGTTCGTATTCTGTTCCTCAGAGGATCTTTCTTATTTCCAGAAGAATGATCCTGAACCTGAATTCAAGTTATTTAACCTGCTTGATGACTGGCCCGCCTTACGGAGCATGTTCAATCCGATTGATCAGCGCACATTCAATAAGCTACTTGCTGAATCTTTGGATGATTATCTCAGCGAAACCAAGAACGTGGTATATCTTGTAGATGATCTATTGACAAGCAAGGAACATCCTGTAGCTGATACTATCTCAAACGTCAGAAACCTGGTTAATCAGATAATTCAACAGGACAAGCTGGATAGGGATCCTGTTTTTTCTCGCAGGGATTCTCTATCAGAATCATATTATGCTGATAACATGTACAATCTTATGGATAAGATCT
>JAXHTS010000077.1 GCA_034190085.1 Spirochaetota bacterium | reverse complement strand
AAGATATAGAACGAGAGATGAAGCACGGCTTGCTATTTTTGAATACATTTCAGTATTCTATAATAGACAGAGAATTCATTCTTTTCTTGACTATAAAAGTCCGGAAGAATATGAATCATCTGATTCAATAATTAAATATGTTGCTTAACTATGTGTCCGTAATTGCGGGGCAAGCACAAGCCTTTTAACTACACAATGTCAAAGATAGTATACGGCATTAATATTTTAGAGTTTGAAAAAAATATTTTCAAATTCTCATTTATACAGGAGTGCTGTTATGGATAAGGCAAGAGGAACATTATTAATGATTTTGCCATGTTTAATTATTTGCTCTTTAGTGATTAGGTGTGCGAAGACTGAAGTCCATGTACTAAAGATGGCAACAACAACCAGCACTGACAACACCGGACTATTGGACTATCTTAAACCGCGTATAAAGTCCGATACCAGTATTGATTTGCAATGGATTGCTGTTGGCACTGGCAGAGCGCTGGAGCTTGGCAAGAACTGCGATGTGGACCTACTTATGGTTCATGCCCCAAATGCAGAAATGAAATATATAGAAGATGGTTATGGAATTGATCGTAATGAGATTATGTATAACGATTTTATTATAGTAGGCCCAAGGGAGGATCCTGCAAACATAAAAGGCAAGTCTATCAAAGAGGCCTTTAGTCAAATGTGGAAGAATAAAACTCTCTTTGTAAGCAGGGGAGATGATTCTGGAACCAATAGGAAGGAGATTATGCTATGGGAAAATGCTGGATTGAGAATCCCAGATAAAGAACAGTGGTATATACAGACCGGTCAGGGTATGATGAATACAATAAATATTACATTAGAACGAAAAGCCTATACAATTACCGATAGGGCAACCTTTATCAAATATGAGTCTAATCAAAAGGGTAACCCGTTGCTTACAATTCTTCTTGAAGATCAAAAAGCTCTTATAAATCAGTATAGCATTATAGCTGTTAATCCAGCTAAATGCCCGGATGTTAAGTATGAATTAGTAAAAAAAATTATAATCTGGCTTACCTCGCCAATGGCACAGAAACTGATCGGAGATTTTAGATTATTGGATAAGAGGCTTTTTATACCAAACTCCAGAAAATAGTATATGGGATATCTTATTGACGGCATCATACAAGCATTCCAGTTGCTTATAGGTTTTGATGAAGAGACCTTTTCGGCTATCTTCGCAACGCTAAAAGCGTCATCGCTCTCAATCACTTTCAGCCTTTTAATTGGGATCCCCGCTGGTTTTTTTCTGGGTTATCTTGATTTCCCTGGGAAAAGGCAGTTGAGAGTATTAGTTGATACTCTTCTTGCCCTCCCAACCGTTGTTGTCGGCTTATTGGTTTATGCTTTTATCTCACGGAGTGGGCCATGTGGGGATTATAACCTTTTGTTTACCCTACCTGGAATAGCAATAGCTCAATGTTTACTTGTTATCCCTATTGTAATCGCGCTTACTGCCACAGCAGTTGAAAGCCTTGACAGGCGTCTGAGAATAACACTGCTAACACTTGGGGCTGACGCTAGGCAGGTTGCTATTGACAGCTTACTGGAAGCTCGATATGCCGTTTTAGGCGCTGCGATAGCTGCATATGGGAGGGCAATTTCAGAAGTTGGCATCTCAATGATGATCGGGGGCAATATTAAATGGTATACTAGGACTATTACAACTGCAATAGCCATGGAGACAGGAAAGGGGGAATTCGCCATGGGTATAGCATTAGGTATGGTGTTATTACTCCTGGCTTTTTCTATTAATTGGTCACTGATTATTCTTAAGAACAAATCATAATACTATGATGCATAATACATCTCTCTATAAAATAGAAGACTTGAAGCATGGATATAATGATATCTTTAGATTGGATATCTCGAAACTTACGATTGATAAGGGTTCTTCTATAGGATTTGTTGGGGCGAATGGAAGCGGTAAGACCACGCTATTGATGATTTTAGCCTTTCTTGAGGATCCGATTGAGGGCAATATCTATTTTGAAGGGATAAAGGTAAATAGCAATAAGGCATCATTCAGGAATAATGTTACCCTGTTGCCACAAGATCCATATCTTCTCAAAAGAACCGTGTTTGATAATGTCGCATATGGTCTGAGAATGCTTAAACAGAGAGTAGACATTCGAGAGAGAGTATATGAGGCCTTAGAATGGGTAGGTCTGTCGCCTGAAATATTTGCCAAGAGGCGATGGTTTGAACTCTCAGGTGGAGAGGCACAGCGTGTTGCCCTGTCATCAAGACTTGTTATTAGGCCAAAGGTGCTCTTATTGGATGAACCTACTTCAAATATTGATCAATCTAGCGCAACTTTAATCAAAGAAGCAATTTTTATGATTCGCAACATGAACGAAACTACATTGATAATCTCCAGTCATGATCATCTCTGGTTGAATAGAGTAACAGAAGAGATATTCAAAATCCATAATGGAAGATTAGTCGGTTCTGGTTTAGAAAATATTATAGAAGGGACATGGAATCCAGACGTAGATGGTCTTTGGTCAATGATTTTAGGTGATGGAAAGAAGATATATAGCACAAAGCCCACTCGCTTAGATTCTGTTGCGCTTCTTAATCCCTCTGATATCATTATCTCAGATGTTATGCAATCCCGCATTTCAGCCCAGAACAATCTTAAGGGTAGGATTACCTCTATGAGCGCCGCAAAGGAATTTGGCAAGATAGAAGTAAATGTTGAGACTCATGGAATTCAGCTTGTATGTAATTTGACTCAACATGCAGTCTATGATCTTAAGCTTCTTCCAGGCAAGGATGTGTGGATTATATTCAAGGCTTCATCCCTTAATTGGCAATAGAATAATCAATATTAATAATATCATACATTCAGGGGACTCACCCTGATTTTTATTACACAAAAGGAGTGGCTACATTCTTGTATGCAAACAAAATACTTGGAAGGATTTAGAAATAATACACTCCGAGAGAAACCCAGGAAAAAACGTAGGTGATGCTTGAAGAATAATAAAATGACTTCCTGTGCATAGACTTATTGGGAAAGTGCGTAATAATTATAAATATTACTCTACAAAACATGGTATTGAAGCTATTTTTGCAGATCTAAGAATTGAGGAATTTTATATTGTTCCAGTTCTTTTATAAATAATGAGGAATTTGGATTTACAGGATTTTTATCCAGTTTACCCTGTAATCCTGTCTAATTCTCATAATAGTCTTGCCGAAGGAACAAAGCCCTTAGGGATTAAGGTACTAATATCCTGTGAATGCAATATATTTAGTAATACTCAGATATCACTATTTGATTAGCAATCTTAACTATGATAGTTTAATAATTTTATAATAGGATATAGCAATTAACCAGAACCAGGGAGATTAAGAGCATATAATAAACAAGATATAATGAATGTCCAATGAAACAACAAATAGCAATAAAGCAAATCGGATTTAATATCATCTTGATGCTAAGGGTATGGAAGATCTACCCTATGATAAAATAGCTATAACTTTACGTGCCGCAGATAAACTGATAAAGAGTGATGGTAGGACTATGTTAGCTAAAGTTTTAAAGGGATCAAAAGAAAAAAAATTATTAGATCTTAATCTTAATAAATGTCCTGTTTACGGATTTTATCGCGATTATGTATATAGGTGTAATAATGATCGTTATATACGGAATTGAAGAAAAGCTGAATCCGATAAAAGCTAAAATATCTGATGTTATCCATAATTGTATGCGACTTGTTATTGGCATCCCTGAAGATAAGAGGGCACATCGATTTGTGCCAATGAAAAAAGAAAATTTTTATTATCCGGGTGGACGAAGCGATGCATATACAGTTATTGAGATAAATATGATGCATGGTCGGGAAAAAGAGACGAAGAAGAAATTAATAAAGGAGATATTTAAACAAATGGAAACACAGCTTGGAATCGCCCCAGCAGATATTGAAATCACAATTAATGAACAACCAGCACATTGCTGGGGATTTCGCGGTATCACTGGAGATGAAGCTAAGCTTAACTATAAAGTAAATGTATAACTAATCCTTTCAAAAAATAGATAAATTCATACGGTCGTGATGAAATGTAAACCTCTGAGATTCGATAATTGTATCCAGCTGGCTATCATATAATGATAGTATCGTTTCCCACTGCTTGATGGGTGTGTGCTGACATTTTATATGTAGAATTTTCAAAAATGTATAGTTGCGGCCAATGTAATAATCCCTTAAACATGAATTGTTATTAATTCAGGGATAAAGTGTACTAGGTATGGATCGTTAATATTATGGAAAAGAAACTACATCATACAAAACAACTGACTCGAGATTATAACTCATATTTTAAAAACCGCATCCACATTCTAGATGTAATGCTTGCACGAAGATCATGGAGGAAATATAGGAATGAAACTATAGAGCAGAATATTTTTTATGATATTGAAGCTTTTATGAAAAAGTCCATTGCACTTAGAAATTGTCCTGTTGACGATATCATTCTTTTTACTAATCAAGATCGTCTTCCAGAATTATTTAAAGCAGCTTATAAAGGATTTATAGGCAAAATTAATCCCTGGTTGTCAAAAGTTAAAAATGGTGGGGTTCTTATCCTCTCAATAGAGAAAAGGGCCAGAGATGAAGAAAGACCCCTTTCATATGCATTTGCTTCATTAGCAGCAGAAGATACTGTTCTTTACATAACTGAAAAGGGATTGGGATCTGTATGGATGGCAGGTGTGAATGCCACTGAAATTTCTAAATTACTTAACTTACCTTCCAACAAATGGGTTCCAGCATGTATTCTGTTTGGAAAAACAAATCACAGGATAGGAGGATTTAATGTTGATAATATTGTTTATAAATCCCTATCACGCAAGCGTAAACCATTAAATGAATTAGTATATTCAAATTTTTATGGAAATGTGTTTGATTTAAACGAGGAAATACCTACAAATTTACAAAACAATCAATTTTTAAACATTTCAGATACACTACAATCATTATCTTTATGGAAGGATAAAAAAACTAATACAAAAACAACTATTTCTCAATTAGAATGGGAGCTTTTAATTGAAGCAGCGCGAATTGCGCCTTCCTCAGGAAATAGTCAGAGGTGGAAATTTATACTTATTGATGATAAATCACTAATTGATGCTATTAGTAAACATATTGATGAAAAGGAGCAATTAAAGGGTATTATTGCCGGCCTTGGCATCCCTGGCACCTGGTTAGAAGTTGGGATTGAACGACCATTCTGGATGATTGATTTGCCGATCTCGTTATCGCATATCAGCCTAATGGCAGCTGCCTTAGGATTTGGAGGAAAAGTTTATCTTAATTTTCCAGAATCTACCATAAATTCTTTATTAAGAATAAAATCAAGATGGCGAACAGTAGGACTTGTAGGATTAAAGTAATAGTTTTTGAATAAAATTAATGTGTCTTATCCTATCGTAATTCTCCCTCCTGAGTGATTTTCCCAATACTCTTGGGGCATCTTCTACCTTTATGTTTCCTTCTATCCTATTAAAAAAAGATTATGTAGAGGATTTTCCAATTATAATCCTGCACTCGCAGAGCCTGCATCTATGCATACATATAAATGGCATTTATCAAAGGTAGCTAAAAGTCCATTTTCACCTCTACATAATGAGCGATTAAGACCAATTGATGCTGGATATGAGAAATTCAATTGACAAAGACGCTTATAAATGCTTTTTCTATACTTTCAACAGCAACATTTCTGTATCAAAATAAGCGGAAAGAATAGAAAAATGACGAGGATATAATGGATTATTCAAAGACAATCAATTTACCTGCGACCAAATTCCCAATGAAGGCCAATCTCTCCCAACGTGAACCCGAGATGCTATCAAATTGGGATAAGGACAATATCTATAAAGAGATACTAAATCGAAGGAAGGATGCTGAGATATTTATTCTTCATGACGGACCACCTTATGCAAATGGCAACATACACGTTGGCACAGCCATGAACAAGATACTTAAGGATATCATTGTAAAGCATAAGACGATGAAGGGGTATAAGGTTCCCTATGTGCCAGGCTGGGATTGTCATGGACTACCAATTGAGCTTCATGTGATAAAAGAGCTAGAAAAAGACGATTTAGACAAATCAGTCATAAACGTTAGAAGAAAGTGCAGAAAATATGCCGATAGATATATGAAAATACAAAAGGGAGAGTTCCAAAGGCTTGGCGTATTTGGAAATTTTGATAATCCATATATCACAATGTCAAAACAATACGAGGTAAAAATTCTTGAGACCTTTGGGAGGATATTTAAGGAGGGATTTATTTACAGGAGCCAAAAACCCATCTACTGGTGCCCAAACTGCGAAACAGCTTTAGCTGAAGCTGAAGTGGAATATGCCAATCATACATCTCCGTCAATTTATGTGAAATTCAAGGTTGAGCCGGTATCTGTTAATCTTGAGGGTATAGATAAGGAAAGGCTCTATGTCGTCATATGGACCACAACCCCATGGACGCTGCCAGCTAACCTTGCCTTGACATTCCATCCTGACTTTGCGTATTCAGCTTATAAATTTAATGATGATTATTATATTGTTGCTGATGGTCTCGTATGGGCAATGGAGGATATTATCGGTATTCAAAAGGGTGAGAGGGTCCCAATAACTAGGGCTCAGATAGAAAATCTACAGGTATCCCACCCTTTTATCAATAGAGAATCAAGGGTTATTTTTGGAACTCACGTAACGCTTGAACAGGGAACAGGGATTGTACATACTGCGCCTGGGCATGGGTATGAAGACTACATTATTGGGCTTGAATATGGACTCGATACGTATTCTCCAGTGGATTGCAGGGGGAGATTTACCCAGGACTTTTCGGAAATGAATGGAGTTAATGTCTTTGATGCAAATCCCCTTGTTGTGGAACTGTTAAAGGAAAAGGGCGCGCTCCTCTTTACTGATGATATAGAGCACTCCTATCCTCACTGCTGGAGATGCAAAAAGCCTCTGATCTTCAGAGCCACGGAGCAGTGGTTTTTCAAGATCGACCATAAGGGATTAAGGGAATTGGCTTTAAAGGCCATCGATGACACTACATGGATACCTTCATGGGGAGAGATAAGATTTAGAGGGATGATAGAGACGCGTCCCGATTGGTGTCTGTCCAGACAGAGATCATGGGGTGTGCCTATCCCTTCATTTGTATGCAAAAAATGTCGAATTAATCTGATGAGCTCAGAGAGCATACAATACCTGGCTAACATATCACTTGAAAAGGGGATAGATGCATGGTATACTGACGATATTAAAGACCTTGTGCCTCCGGGCACAATCTGCCATGAGTGTAAGAGGAGTGAATTTGAGAAGGAATTTGATATTTTAGATGTCTGGTTTGATTCCGGAATATCTCATTTTGCTGTGCTTGATGAATGGGAGGATCACAGATGGCCCTCTGATGTTTATCTGGAGGGAAGCGATCAGCATAGGGGGTGGTTTCAATCCTCATTGTGGCCGGCCCTTGCTCTTAGACAGAGGGCGCCTTACAATGCGGTCATCACCCACGGTTTTATACTCGATGAAAATAACGCTGCTATGAGTAAATCTGCTGGCAATGTAATCCATCCCATTGATCTGATCAATAAATTTGGAGCGGATATCCTCAGGCTCTGGGTCTCGTCAGAGGATTATAGAAATGATGTTAAGATCGGATTCGATATGATGAAACAGGTTGCAGATTCATACAGAAAGATCAGGAACTCCTTTAAATTTCTAATCGGGAACCTTTCCGATTTTTCTTCTGATAAAGCTATTGGCTATGATGACCTATCGGATATTGATAAATGGATATTACACAAATTATATAACTTATCAGATAAAATAATCACTTCTTATGATAAATTCGAGTTCCACCTCGTGTATAGAGGATTAATGAACTTCTGCGCAGTGGAATTATCATCAATTTATTTCGATATATCCAAAGATATCCTCTATATTGACCAGAGGGATTCCACAAGGAGAAGGGCAACACAGACAGTATTGAAGGAGATATTTGAAACCCTGATCAGGCTTATAGCTCCAATACTTGTCTTCACAGCGGAGGAGATATGGAAATTTAATGAGAACATTGATTCAATTCACTATCAGGAATACCATAGGTTAAATGAAGAGTACAATAATCCTGAAATTGCGAAAAAGATGGATGCAATTGTTGATATAAAAAGGGATGCACTTAAGGCCCTAGAGACAAAAAGAAAGGAGAAGCTCTTTGGTACATCCCTAGAGGCTGAGATTACTATCTATGTGAAAGATGAAATAATTAGAGATTGGCTTAGGGAGATGGGTGGTGATATTGAGAGATTCTTTCAGGTCTCCAAGGTGAATATCCTAACAGAGGAGAGGGATGGGCTTGGTGAGTTTGATAACTCTCTAATTGGAATAAATAAAACGAAAGGGCAAAAGTGTGTTAGGTGTTGGAATTATTCTACAGAACTCGGAAGGAATAAGGATCATCCAGATTTGTGCCCAAGATGTGAAGAGATAGTTATGAGGATGCTTTAATCTCAGCTTGATTTATTCTTTCATAACTGGATGAAAAAACTTTCATCCCAATTATAATCATTACTTTAAGAAGAGAATCTGCATCTCTCAGTGCCATTGTGCTTTTTGGAAAAAAATTATAAGTCCTTCACTTACTCATTTAAATTAGTATTTTGAGGAATTTATGGAGAAGGATCAACTTCAATCATTAAAATTAGAAATAAGCAGAAAGACTCAACTATTGCCCTATGAAAGAATCGCCTTTCATAAGATATTGGGAATATTAAAGTCTGAAAATGGAATGAAGATCCTTTTACGAGACATCTACAAGGAGAGTGTTGTAAGAGAAAGCGCGATATCAGTGCTAAAGAATTTCAACAATGATGAGGTTTTAGAATTATTCTTAAGTCTTTTAAATGAAGATATAGAAGATATTGAGAAGATTTACATCTTTGATTATTTAGAGGAGCATAGTTCGGCCAAATGTATAAATAGAATTATCGAATTTATTGAATGCCAAAAGGAAGATCCTGAGGCATACAATCTTATCACAAGAGCTTTTAATGTATTGAGAATAATCGGAGAGGATTCCAAAGAGATTCTCATCTATCTACAAACAATCGTAAATGATAAGGGATCGAAGGATGAGTTGAGAAGCCTGGCAATAATTGCTCTTTCATCCTTTAAAGATATATTTATCTGGGAAGAATTATTAAAGGAGGAGAATGAAGATATAATATATGCGGCATATAAATCAATATCCATGTTATGTGATAGCTTAATTGAAAAAGCACAGAAGAATAAATTAAAGGAGGATGAGCTTTTTACATATCATCCAGAGCTTGAAGAGAAAATTATACTCGATATCAGGGTATTGCTTGGCAAGATGACCTCCTATTTTGACAATTATTCAACAAAAGTAAAAATTGCATTTATCAATGCAATGATTTCGAGTAACCACAGAGAATTTTTAATCTATGTAATGAAGAGCCTTACATCAAATGATGTTGAGCAAATCGATATGACACTTGATCTGTTATTGAATAACATAAAAAAGGTAAGGGATCCTGATAAACTCTTTAGAAATCTTCTGTCCTTTTCTGTGGACTCGCCTAGAGCGAATGAAACCATAGTAGATATATTTGAAAATTTCTTTAGCAATCTCAAGGAGACTAGGAAGAACATGCTCCTTAGAGACAAACTATATAACTATATTATAGTGACTCTTGAAACATATTTTGAGAACTATAGAAAGGAATTTATGGTTTCAGATGTTATTGAGAAGGGATTTCCACAGGTTTTTCAAAACGTCCGCAACTTCATATTAGAGAACTTCACTCATCGATTAAAAAAGAGAATTGTACAATTCCTCAAAGATGACGATAGATCAATGATTCCAAAGATGGTGATTGAGATATCGAAAGAATTGCCATTCCTTGAGGAAGAGCATATTGAAGGTTTTACCAGTCTTATAGAATTGCTCTTTGAAGAGGATGAGAAATCAAGAGAGGTCTCAGCATCGAGAATTGATGATATAAACATTGAGAAGCGTTATTTGAGAGATAGAATTGTCAGGCTATGCAGAATTATTGGGAGATTAAATATTGTTGATGCCGCGTCTCCTCTAGTAATAATCTATAACTTCGTTAAAAAGTATCCTGATATAGTTATTTTAGAAATCTCCACATATACACTCTCCATGCTAAATTATTCATATATCCTCGGCGAGTTAGAAGTAATGTTAACCGCGGGAGATGAAGCAGATCAGAAGAGGGCTATCAGATTTCTGTCATTATACTCTGACCAGAGGGCTCTGAACATAATTCTCGATTTCATAAAGGATAGGGTAAGCGATGATTCTGAGATTGTTGAAAAACTTCTGGAGATACTCCTTCGAATGGATATATCCGGCAACGTTACTACTATTCAAATATTAAAAAGCATCATTGAATCAAATCCCAATCAAAGGATAAGAGGGATAGCAATACCCTGTTTGGGTAAATGCGGTAATGAATCGGATATTGATTATTTAAATGAACTTTTTTATAATCTTCAAGATAATGATATAAAGGCCTCCATTGTTCAGGCTATTGGATTTATTATACATAATTCCCGCAATCTTAATAAGCGCCAAATGATAAAGAGACATCAAGAGTACCTTAAGGAGCCTGGCATACGGGTGAGAATATACTCCTGTTTGCTTTTAATCCAACTTGGCAATAAGGAAGCTCATAAATCAATCATGGATATGATGTCTATAAAAAATAAAGAAATACAGAGAGAAATACTCTCAGTGATGGGCAATCTTAAGTCAGTTGAGTTTGCTTACTTTCTCATCTCTCTCCTTAAGGATGAGTACGCCATTGCAAATGATATAATCCCGGTATTAAAGCTGATACCGGAGGAGGATCTTAAAGAAATCGATCATTTTATCGTGAATATCTTTAAAAAGCATGAAGGAGTAGATTTAGATGCATCTGGGAAAAAAAAGATCGATAAGACATCGAAGCAATTGAAGGGGCTTCACGATGATAATGCTAACATACTTAATATTGAAATCATAAACTATGAAAAGATGATACATAATCTTAATGCAATTGAACTAACCATGGTCTATCAGGAGGTTATTAATTTTATAATATCAGAAGTAAAACAGAACAAAGGCGTTATTACACGCATAACCCAAGGCAGGGTATCATCATATTTCCAAAATTTTTTTTTGGCATCAAACACCGCTTTAAAGATTTACAATGATTTTCAACACTTTAATAAGAGAAGGCTTCCTGAAAAGGGAATTACTGTTTTGATACAAATTATCACGGATAGGATTCAAATAATAAATGAGGAGATGGTAAGCTATCCCGAGTTCAAGATAGAGTTGATGAACTCGCTCCCTTTAAAAAACAGGATTTTAGTGGATGAAAATACCGTAACATTTATGGAAGATAATTTCTATACCGAGTTGGTACCTGAGCTAATAGTAAAAGAGAATGGAGCCAATTTGAAATTTTTTGAACTAATAAGCCCTATCAATCTCACCACCATTTCAGAGGACATCCTGCGGGAACTTAAGAAGAAGGAACAGGAGAAGATTGAACAGGATATGCAGCTTGAGGTTGAATTGAAAAAGAGAAAACTGGAGCGAAGATCCACTACTGCTGTAGCTTATGCACAGACATTGGATGATATTGGCAGAATGCTGAAAAGCGATCTTGAAGAGATAGATATGTACATTCAGAAGAGGACTACCGATGGGGAACTAATCAAGAATACGCATAAAATGCTTGATAAAGCATATAAAAGATTTTTTATTGAAAAATCTAAATTATTCATTGAGTAGGAAGAATATGAGATCAATAATTGTTGTGATTTATTTATTAACGATAATTATAGCTTCCGCTACAATTGCACACTCAGAAGAGAATGAGGAGGAGTCATTTTTAGGGAAATGCTTCTCCTTTGTTCCTAAGGAGAAGAAGGGGCCAGATGAAAAAAAATGGTTTTATACCCTCTCTGGCTGGTATAACAAAAAGGAGGGCAACACAAATACACTTAACACCAATTTTGCTTCAAGTTTGGAAATGAACAACAATATTTCAAGTTTTATTATATCCTATGCTGCCTTCTATGAAGAAGTCGATAAAGAGAGAAATGAGAACAAGGGTACTGGGATAATCAAATTTGATCATTATATTACTAACAGAATTGAATTATTTATCTTCTCACAATCGGATTTTAACAAAGAAACCCTGCTGGATCACAGAAACAATACTGGAACAGGCGCTAAACTCGATTTTATCAGGAATGAAATTCTTACTCTGGATATTAGCGCTGCTTTTCTCTACCAATATGAAAACTATAAATCAGAGAGTTCCACTGATGATTATAGATGGTCTGTGAGATTTAGAATAAAATTTTCCCCAATTGATATAATAAAGTGCGGTTATACCTATTTCTATATACCTAAAATAGATGATCGTATGAGTTATAGACTTGATCTGGATACCTTCATAAGCATAGTAGTTGCTAAAAATCTCTCCTTTAAAATAGGATATACTAATCAATATAACAAAAATGCTATTGAGGGGACTAAAAAAACTGATGAAAACCTATACTCTCAGATTAGTATTCATCTATAGAATAATCTCTCTTTCCTCATATGCCTATTCAATTGTTATCCCTCTATCTTTCGATGAATCTTCTGCATAGATCCAGTTTATGCTTAATAAGACCCACGGAGTTGGTTAAAAAGAATTTATCGTTCTTATACTTCAGTAGGATATTGTACTCGTCATAGGCAGTTTGGTAGTCCTGAAGCTTATAGGCGCACTCAGCATAATAATAGTGCAGGGATATATCATACTCTGAGCCAGGAGCAATTGATTTAATCTGGACTATAGATTTATAATATTCCTTTCTCTTATAATGCAGCTTAGCCATACCGAGGAGGCCTCTCCCGTTTCTGGGTTTCAGATTCAGGGATGCCTCATAATACTTTTTTGCCATCTCGAGCTGATTCCTATCGAAATATATGTCCCCGATCAATGAAAAGACTCTCAACTCTTTATTGTTCCTGGCCAGCGCTTTTCTATAATACTCAATCGCAATATCGTCCTTATTTGACCTCTGGTAGATATATCCTATTTGAATATAGGTCTTTGAGTATTCAGGGAATATCTCCATGGCCTTTCTCAGGTTTAATAGGGCCATTTTATAGTCTGTGAGGTGGATATGACAAATGCCAATATTGTACCTGTAGGGATAGAAGAGGGGTGCGTGGGTTAGGCCCTCGCTTAGCTCCTTTGCTGCGCTTTGGTAATTACCTTCTCCCATTAGTTTCGCTGCCCTGTTGTTGAGGGTCGCTGCTCTGCTCCCACCTGTGCAATAGATTACATCATTTTTTGAATACATCCTCTCCTTGGGTTCTATTTGGGGAGGAGTCCTATTCGCTAATCTTAATAAAAGGAGTAAGCCTTCATCCTCTTCGTTAGCGAAAACTTCTGTAGGTGAGTATGCGGATAAGAGTGTTATTGTTATGTAAATAAATAAAAATGGATTAGGTTTAATGATGAACATCTTCACAATACAGCCGTATATAATTAGTCACTTGCTGATTCCTATTATTCTAAAGAGGTTAGTCATTCGGATTGGTATATTATCAGTAGAGGTGGCAGGCCACCTTGCCACCTCCAATATCTTTCATTTCAGGATATTCCCTTTTGCAGATATTCAATACATTGGGGCAGCGTGGATGGAAATAACAACCCTTTGGAGGATTCTCTGGTGAAGGGATCTCCCCAGAAAGAACTTGAAAACCATGCTTGATCGGTTTGTTGTCCGGGATCGATTGCAGTAGGCTTTGTGTATATGGATGAAAGGGATTGTTGTAGAGTTCCCTTTTAAAATTCATCTCCACAATCCTGCCAACATACATAACAATTACCCTATTGCTAATATGCTCTACAACTGCAAGGTCATGAGCCACAAAAAGATAGGTGAGATTAAACGTATCCTGCAGATCAGAAAGAAGATTCAATATTTGACCCTGAATTGAGACATCAAGGGCGGATACAGGCTCATCGAGTATTATAAATTTTGGATTCATGGCTATGGCCCTGGCTATGCCTATGCGCTGTCTCTGCCCACCGCTAAACTCATGGGGATATCTATTGGATTGCTCAATGTCCAATCCAACAATTTGCAGCAGTTCCTTCAGTTTCTCCTGTATCTCCTTTTTATTCATATTGGTGTGAATCTTTAACGGTTCTGTGACAATTTTCCCTACAGTCATCCTCGGATTAAGCGATCCATAGGGATCCTGGAAGACTATCTGCATATTTTTTCTGAATCTTCTCAGTTCCTTTCCCGATAGTCTATTAATACTCGTATCATTGATAAATATATCGCCTGAATCCGGTTCAATCAGCCTTAGTATTGCCCTGGCAGCAGTGGTTTTCCCGCTTCCACTCTCCCCAACCAATCCAAGGGTTTCCCCTTCAGATATAGTGAAACTAATATCATCCACTGCCTTAATTATACCAGCCTTATCAAAAAGGCCGCTTTTTCTCGTGTGAAAATATTTTTTTAAACCCTGTACATTGACCATTTAACTAATCTCAAAGCATTTATGATTTAATATACTGCATATTCCTTTGAAACGTAATCCATTCATATAGAACAACGAATAGATACAAAGAATCCTAAACTGGCAATGAATATAATGATCTAACATCGATCAATGAAATGATAGTCTATAATATTTTTTTCATATCGTCAAGATATTTGACGATGTCATCATGGAAAGAGACCCTTAGGGAATTCCCTAAGCTCAAGGTTAGTATCCAGGCAAACTAGATCAACAACGGCTTCAGTTATCACTTTACCATTTAGCTCTATGCGCTGTCCTATTTTCTTGCGATATTCACTTCCACCCTCAGCCATATCAGTTACGACCCGACATATGTCCCCAAGCCTTGCCGCATTCTTGAACTTAATCTCTATCTGATAAACAGCAAAATTGTACCCCTCGCGGTTCCACTCTACAACGGATTTACCCAGAGAGTCGATGAAATCTGTTCTACCCCTCTCCAAAAACCTGAGGTAGTTAGCATGATACACAACCCCGAGACAGTCCGTGTCTTCATAATAAACCTTAATCTCAATTCTCTTTTCCACGTTTTATCCTCCAAACTGTTGAAAAGATGAGAATTTATAAATTCGATTAAGTCAAGAAAAATCTGTGAGAATAATTGTTAATACTTATAATCCTCCCTCAGTTAACATTATATAGTTTATCATGAAAACGATATTATACAAATCAATCATTTATTTTGTCTTTCCAACCTTCGAGCCCTGCGCAGACTTCTCCACCTCTGAATTCCCATAACATGCCTTGCAATCCGAACAACAGGCTTCATCCACCATACCTCTAAATCTACCACCACATCCTTAAGAAGCTCTGGAATTGGCAGATGTTGGGGGCAAACCTTTTCACATTTCCCACAATCCTTGCATAAAGAGGCATAGGATGGTTCCTCAGTCATCACATCCCCTAACCAAGCTAAATACATAAGCCTTGACATCCCTCTGTTACCAAATACATTCATATTATTATAAATCTCAAAGCACATGGGAATATTCACTCCTTCCGGACAGGGCATACAGTAGCGGCATCCTGTGCATCCTACACTCATCAAATCTCGATACCTATTCTTAACAGTGTTTATCAAATTCAATTCCTCATCATTGAGAGAGTTAGGGTAAGCCTCATTGGCGATCCTTATATTCTCATCAATATGCATTTCATCATTCATCCCTGAAAGAACAGTAGTAACCTCAGGATGATCCCATACCCAGCGAAAAGCCCATTCAGCGGGTGTGCGCTTTATATTTGCTTCATCCCAAATATCTTTGATTGATTGTGGTACATTTAATGTAAGATTCCCACCTCGTAGTGGCTCCATAATGATCACTCCCAATCTCTTTGCGGCTGCATACTCAAGACCCTCTTTCCCAGCCTGATTTTGCTCATCAAGGTAATTATACTGGATTTGACATACCTCCCAATCATAAGCATCGACAATCTCTTTAAATATATCCTTATCTCCATGAAACGAAAAACCTAGGTTAATGACTTTCCCTTTCTTTCGGGCATCATCAAGAAATTTGAAAACATCATATTGTTTTATCATTTCCCAACTCCTTCCATCAAGACCATGCAAAAGATAGTAATCAATATGATCGGTGTTAAGTCTATCAAGTTGAGAATTAAGCAATCGATCCATATCCATATGCGTCTTCACATACATAGGCAGCAATTTTGTCGCAAGTTTTACTTTATCCCTATATCCATTGGCAAGCACCAATCCGAGAAAGGGTTCGCTTGCCCCCATGTGATAGGGCATCGCTGTATCAATGTAATTTACTCCATGATCGATTGCATAATGAATTTGTTTGGAAGCCCGCTTCTCATCAATTTTTCTGCCCTTCTCCGGCAATCGCATGCAACCAAATCCAAGTATTGAAAGCTCATCTCCTGTCTTTGGAATTTTACGGTATAACATTAGCATCACCCACTTCTAATTATTGTCGTTACTGTAGGAACTACTTTCATCGTAATTCTTCTATAATCCAATAGAATTACCTTGTGATTGGCAACCATTTTTACTCCAAAATGTGAAAAACTAGATTCTTCTGTATTGAGATTTAATTAACAATTTATATTGGGGTTTTGAACTAAAGAAGGATTAGTAATTACATTTGATGTTGGCATGTCTGCTCAGAGAGCCATATGATTAGTAGCAGGTTCACTGAGGATAGACTAATGTTCACCCAATGTCCAAATATTTTCTATAAATTCTAATGATGGATTCCATACAATAAGATAAATATAAAAATTTATATAACCAATATGATCCGGCAACAATCAGCCTTATGCATTATAACACTATATTGTAAATTTGATAAGCTCCTTTGTCATACCCAAAAATCGGGGAAGCCATAATGTAAGATCAGGCCAATAGGTGATAACTACAAGCCCTATAATCTGGGCAATAAGGCCTGGAATTGCAGCTCTCCATAAGGTCTCGAGGGGTTTTCGGAATCTGAAAGAACCAACAAATAGATTGAAACCAATTGGCGGTGTGCTATATCCTATCTCCAGATTCCATAAAAAGATAACTGCAAAGTGAAGGGGAGCAATATCATATCCTTTAGCCACTGGAAGTAGTAGTGGAACCATCACCAATATTGCGCTGAATATATCCATAAGGCAACCGGTAATGAGTAATATGATATTTAAAAACAAAAGAAAAACAATGCGGCTTGAAATAAATCCTTGTATAAATTCTAAGGCCCTTTGTGGTATATAATTGTCAATTAAGAAGTTAGAAAGCGTAAGCGCTGATGTCATTACTGCAAAAATGGCACCGAAAAGCAGCATACTATTCAATGCTGCTCTCTTAAAATCTACAAGATTGACTTCTCTACGCAATAAACATTGTGTTATGATAACATAAATGAGGGTAATTATGGCCACTTCTACAATAGACATCCAACCAGTAAATATACCGCCAATAATCAAAAAGGGTAAGGGAATTTCAAAACTTATATCCTTTAATGATTTCATGGCCTTTTGGTATGAAAAGGGCGTTGATTCTACTCTCCCCATAATAGCATTTATTATGCAATACACGAGAAAGATACTCACAACTATTATTCCTGGTATAAAGGCTGCTACAAAAAGAGTATCTATTGATATATAGGCTATAAATCCAAGAATAATAACGGGTAGACTGGGAGGGAAAAGCATGCCTCCACCCCCAAAGACTGTGCAGATGCCCAGGGAAAATTTAGTATTATATCCAGCTTTTAACAAAGCAGCGTAGTATATTCCACCAAGCGCCATCACAGCTATGGCTGAGCCACCACTGATAGCGCTAAATGCTGTGTAGGATATAATCGTTGTTATCGCTAATCCACCAGGTAGCCATCCCAACCAATTATCAGCAAAATCTGCTATTCTCTGAGATGTTTTGCTATAGGTTAATATGTAACCCATAAATGTAAAAAGCGGCAAAGCGATTAAGCCAGGCGCTTTTATCATGGTTGACACCTGGGTTATCATTGCCTGAAGAGGGACATCAGCAACATAGTGGAAAAATACTGACGGCAACAAGCCCAGTGTGGCGAATAGTGGAGTGCCAATAAAAGCAGTAAGTAGAATAATAATAGTAATAAAAGCAATCACCTTATCCTCCTCTCAAAAGAAGTACATAATTAGCCCTATTGAGAATGCCTTACAGCACCTATGCTCATAATCCTGACTATTGGTGAAATATGCACCTTCATTCATAGACACCTTAATAAATTTAGGGTGTTATAATAATTTCATTAGGGCTGTAAATAAAAACCTGACCCCGCTAGCGATATAGAAATATAGCACTATGATAAAAAATGGCCAAATCGCATAACCATATGACGATCTCAAATCATTCTGAATTAGAGTGTTAATATATTGTAATGAGGCATATGCAAACACAATACATAGGATCAACGCAGTCAAGTATGACGCTATCCTAAAAACCCTTGTTATAATCCTGTTCTTGTCCTTTATTAAGCGAACTAAATCTATGCGAAAATGCTCAAGACGCGAAGTCGCAAGCACAGCTCCTAGAAAACCAGCCCATAACATGGCATACATGGTAAGCTCCCCCATCCAGGCAAATCCAATTGTAAAGAATACCCTCAGAAACCATTCCAAAAAAGCTCCTAAACACATTACGAATAAGCATATGTAGAGGGCCATTCTCTCTATTGTCATAATCCTTTCGTTTATAAGCTGCAACCTTCCCTTCCATCCTGGAAGCCTTTCGAAGGTGTCAAAATTCACTTCATGATCACTCTCTGTATTATTGTGCATTCTATTACCCTCTTCTATCATCATACTCCCTTATGAAATCCCTTGTATCTCTTCGATTCGATCAGTTTTAAATACTCATTAATCCTCAATTTTAAGGCTGCATGTGAACCATATAGCTTCTTCACACAATCCATATGTTTTGTGAACAACTCATCCACAATTGCCCTAACAAAGAATGAGTTCATCCAATTTCTTAACTGCTTAGGATTGCCACTTTTGATATATTTTTCACATGCAACTATCCAATCGTATAATCTCCACTTTTCAATTATATTCCTCTTTTCAAGCGCCAGTATCTCAGCTTTTGAACCACTGTCGCGGTAAGCCTTAAGAGCCCTCTCAATTGTCAATAAAGTCTTCTTAAAATTTTTGTAGGTTGGATCTCTTTCATAGATTCGTTTCTCAATTGGATTGCCTGATTTATATTCCTTCACAGCCTTTAATATTTTATTATAGTATTTTCTCTTTTCCTTATCAGTGCCCAGATATTCTTCTCGATATTTGTATACTAACTCCTTTATACTTTTCAATTCATCGGGTTTAACAACAACAATCTTGCTTCCATAATCACACATGGCCTTGAGAAAGGCGTCATCTGCATCGCGCATAAAACCGCTAAAAACATAATAGAAGAAAGGATGTGATCCAACGAGAAAGGTTTTAAAATCCCATGGAAGCTTCGACCATCTCTCCTTTGTTAAAACCATAGCAGCGCAGCCAAATCTGATCGTTGGTTCCATTATATAGGTTAGTGCAGTATATATCTGAGCGCCTGCATTGAAGATTGATGGTGAGATTACAGAATCAAGCAATCCGGCTTTTGCTCGTGTAAAATATTCAGGGGGTTGAAAGTTTACTTGTGGAATCCCAAGCGCCTTAAAAAATGTATCATCAGGCCCACCAGTATAGTTCCCCCCCTTCATAGCCCTTAATTTTTTTATTGTCAGATAGGGTTCTCTCATATAAAGATCATGTCTACCTTCTGTTAACATGGATAAGCAAATCCAGTTCTTTTCATAATATAAATCAGTAAATTCTTTCAACCTTCTCATCACAAAATCAAACTGCCCTAAGGTCTCAATAAGATATGCCATTCCAGCAACCTCTATACCCTTTGCAATTGACGGAGTGCCATTTATTGAACTCCCAACAACATCTAATTGACCCATTCTTGCTTTCTGAAGCATTTGCAAGTCATCTCCCATTACGCCCCCATAGTAAACGAGCAGTTTTAACGTATGACCTAAATTCTTGGCTGCTTCAGAATAAAAAGGTTTAAAAAAATCATCAAGTATCAATCCCCCGATTGTTTCCTTTGGACCAAGTGTTCCTAGCTTTAGCTTTATCTGTTCCGCAAATCCCAATGTTGTCACTGAACATGAGATACATAAGACAATAACTCGAAACAGGTATAAAAAACTTTTCATAATATACTCTCCTTAAACTTATATATTTTTAAAAGGATATGAATTATATTAATAAACTCATACATATACCTCAGTATATTCAGCTATTTATTCATTTATTTGCTAATAAGAGAGTATAATTCCTATAGGCGGGTGAGATGTGTGATAAGGGTCATCTCTTATCTTCGCAACTTAAGCTTGTTGTTTAATCTAATAATTTATTTATTGCTAACGTTTCTGTTAAAATCAAAATCCGAGATATCAATGCTGATATACTATTTCAGGAGATAATAGCAAATTTCGGAAGATGAAATACCTAAAGTAGTATTTCTTTTCGATAACGTCATTACTTCTGCATTGTTTGATAAAATGCTTCTTTGCATAAGTTTGCGATGGCTAAGGTGTTTGGTAGTTTTAATTAATTACAAAAGTATTTTAACCTCCACATTTACCCTGTAAATAATTTTAAATTCATTCCTAAATCGTAACCGTTTAAAAATTATGGATTATTAATAAATACATCAGCAAGTGAACCATACCGTCCAGACTTTTTAACACATGTTAAACAACAAAATATTTACAGCATAAAAAGTCAAGAAAATATTAAAATATTGATAATCCAATTTTAAAATTGTTCTTTCTCATTATGAAATGCGTAATAATACTCTATCAGCATAATATGCAGCTGACAAGCGAAGATATCTATATCAGTCTCACTAAATCCTTCAGGAATCAAATCCAGCGTCATATTCATGATTATTCACTTCATCTTAGTACTTCAGCTAAGATTATATTGTTACAATTCTATACTTCCTCCAAGGGGATTATTGGCCAGAATAATTCTTGCCTTTTGCTGAAATTACAATTACACTAAAATAGTAAATATAGCGGTTGTATTGTTATGCATGTCTTGGTGATTCGAGAGGGCGAATTATTTCAATAACAGAGGCAACTATTGTTGTGTGATAATTATGTTTAATTTCATTATAGGGAATTTTAAGAAATATGTTGATATAACTCACAGCAAAAGATATCAACATTTTCATGAATATATTTCATGATACTTTGCCAATATATGTTACAAAGTAATTCATGAAATGAGTGAATCCCTCTTGAGGATTGTTTTATAAATTAAGCATAATTTCATACCCAAGGCTTCTTCCCCCACTTCCTCCAAACATGCCAATAGGTTGATCAGTAAAATCGTTTTCTAAATAATTAAAGGTGTTGAAATGAAGGATATTAGAAAAACGAAAAAGCAGTTGATTGATGAAGTAGAGGTGCTGAGGAAACAACTCGCTGAACTAAAGATATCGGGAAGCAAGACTAACCAGAAAGGAAGTAGGTTATATCAAGATGATAGATTATACCGTCTGCTTGCGGATAACGTTTCAGATGTAATCTGGACAACAGATATAAATCTTCGCATAACATATACTAGCCCTTCTATTATGAATTTAACAGGTTATTGGGTTGATGAGATCATAGGGCATGGTGTTGATAAGATATTGACAGAGGAATCACTATCAACTGCATTAAAAGCATTAGAAGATGCATTGTCTTTAGAATATAATAGAAAAAAGGATGCATCAAGTTCGCGAGTATTAAAACTTAAGATGATTCATAAAAATGGATCAACAATCTCTGCAGAAGTCTTAGTTACATTTTTACGTAACTCTGATGATAGTCCTGTTGGTATAATTGGAGTAACCCGCGATATAACAAAGCGCATACAGATAGAGGAAGAGAAGAAGCAATTGGAATCAAAACTTTATCGTGCTGAAAAAATGGAAGCCATCAGTATTCTTGCCGGAGGTGTCGCTCATGATCTCAACAATGTATTAAGTGGAATAATTAGTTATCCTAAATTATTACTAATGGATATGGCAGAGGATGATCCACTAAGGGAGGATATTACTATCATCCAGCAATCTGGACAAAAAGCAGCTGCAATTGTGCAGGATATGTTAATATTATCAAGAAGGGGGATCCATATTACAGATGTTGTGAATTTAAATAGCATTATCAATACATACCTTCTAAGTCCAGAGCATGCAAAGCTAATTGAATATCACCCAAATGTTCATTTTGAAGTAGATATTGAACCAGATCTGTTTAATATTCTTGGTTCTCCTACACATATATCAAAAATTGTTATGAATTTAGCCTCAAATGCTGCTGAGGCGTTACCAAATGGAGGGATAGTAGTTTTATCTACAAGGCATCAATACATTGATATACCTTTAAAGGGTTACGAAAACGTAGAGAAAGGGGATTATGTTCTTTTCCAAGTTTCGGACAATGGCGTAGGTATCTCTGATAGCGATTTAGAAAGAATATTTGAGCCCTTTTATACAAAAAAGGTAATGGGTAGAAGCGGTACAGGTTTAGGTGTAGCAGTAGTGTGGGCAATTGTTAAGGATCATAAAGGATATATTGATATTCAAAGCCAAGTAGGAGAAGGCACAACTTTTTATATCTATTTTCCCATTACAAAGGAAGAATCAATCAATGACGAATCCGATACATCCAATAAGGATGAGGTCGAAAGTGGGACAATATTAGTAGTTGATGATGTTAGTGAACAGAGAAAAATTGTATGTAAAATGCTCTCCAGACTGGGGTACTCTGTTGCAAGCGTTTCAAAGGGTGAAGATGCTATAGAATATATAAGGGAAATGCCAGTTGATTTGTTGTTTTTAGATATGATAATGGATCCAGGAATAGATGGCCTTGATACATATAAAAAAATACTTAAACTGTATCCTAAACAAAAAGCAATAATAACTAGCGGATATTATAAAACTGATCGGGTAAAAGAGGCAGAAAAATTGGGAGCAGGGGTGTTTATTGGGAAGCCATTTATTATAGAAAAAATTAGGGCAGCCATAAGAAGGGAGTTAAAAAAATAATAGTTACAGTGTCTTTGTTGGCACCCTGAAGCTATATTCTCTGTAATATGGGGGGATGGCATTTCGAATTAGTTCTGGATTTAATTTTCTAATAGTGGCAAGAGGCACACCTGTAATCTTTGACACATGTCGCATATTGACAGGATATTTAAGAACAATACTTTCCGTATCAAACTTTTCAATGTCTTTCATCTCTTCATGGATACCAAAGAGTTTCTGGTTTTTATATATCAGCATTAACGCTGCGTAACGGGATACATATTCCTTTGTTTCTGTTTTAAGTGTATTAGTTTTCTTGAGTTTCCAGAAATCATTGATGCCAGTTTTGTTAATAGCCCTCCTAACACGACCTCCTCCACCGTTATATGCTGCCAGAGAGAGTTCCCAAGAATCGAAAATCCAATATAGATTTCTAAGATGGCGAATAGCTGCATTGGTTGACTTTACAATATCCCTACGTTCATCTATCCACTTATCGTTTTTCAACCCGAGTCTTCTTGATGTAGGTCTGATAAATTGCCACAGACCTACTGCCCTGCTTCTGGATATTGCGTAGGGATTGAAACCACTCTCTAAAAGAGGAAGAAGCATTATATCTTTTGGTATGCTAGGGTATTTATCGAATTCATTTTTTATAATATCAATGTATAAATAGGATCTCCTGATAGCTCGTTTTACATGATCGCGCTTTTTCGTAAGATAGATGTAGAGTAACGTTCTCACCTCTTTTCTCCTGCATATTGAGAGGTCATTTATGGATTCAAAAAAATTCTTATCGTTTAATGTGGGGAGAGTTATTGTATCTTCATCAGGGTTATATTTTATTATTTTTTTTAGTCCTTCTTCCCTATAAGTTGCATCCTCAAATAGATTGAATAGATTCCAACAGAGGGTTTTCCTATCTATACAAGTCAAGGCTGAAAAACTAATTGTAGCCAGCGTTGTGCTAATGATTATTCTTTTCATAAAAATAACTCTTAGGCAAGTGTTTAGCCAAATAAAAAAAATTAGAATATATGTCAAACGTTTTTTTTGTTTTTATTATGTCTCAATAATTTTTGGTTCATGCAGCATTTTTCCTAAAAGAATCCATATTCCCCCAGGAGGGAACATGTTTCAGTTTTCGCAAATCAAAATTATAAAAGGAGTGTCTATGAATTAAGAAAATATAATAATTTAAACAAAGGTTGGACAAACAAGACTGGTATGTAATGAGAAAACGCCTATTTAAGTCTTCCTGAAGAAGTCAATAGCATTAAATATTTGAGAGTTTTTTTGACATAATGCTTGCTTTATATGCAAGTAAAATGTAATAAACAGGTCAAAATCCTTGCATATGGAGTAAAGATGTACCGGAAGAAATCATTGGAACAACTCGAATTTGAAAATTATTATCTTCCCTTTGGAGGCAAGCTTAGATGTGACAACAAATGGGTAAAACCTTCAAAGCTGATCCCATGAAAAGAGATAGAAAAGATATATCCAAATAGATTTTCAAAACATATGAGAGCCCCAGCCAAACCATTAAGGATTGCCCTCGGAGCATTGATAATAAAAGAGCGTAGTGGATTTACAGATGAGGAGACAGTAGAGCAGATACGAGAGAATCCATATTTACAGTATTTCATTGGATTAAGTGAGTATACAGATGATTATCCTTTCGATCCGTCAATGATGGTACACTTCAGAAAGCGTTTAAGCGGAGATATCCTGAATGGTATAAACGAATTAACAATAGGTAATGATAAGAATAATGGTGATCCACAAGATAATATTTTAGATGTTGATAATGATAAGATTGAGGATACTGAAGACAAGAATAAAGGCAAATTGATACTTGATGCCACATGCGCGCCATCAGATATAAGGTATCCGACGGATTTATCATTATTAAATGAGGCCAGGGAGAAACTTGAGCTAATAATAGATGTATTACATAATCCGCTTAAGGTTAAGGAGAAGAAGCCACGGACATACAGGGGAAAGGCAAGAGTAGATTACTTAAAGTTAGCGAAGAAGCGCAAAAAGACACATAAAGAGATAAGGAAATCAAAGGGTAAGCAATAACGTTATATATCACGTGATTTAAGGCATATAGCTGAGCTTTTATTTTCATTATCATTATTATCGAAAAGACAACAAAGTGATTTACTTGTAATAAATGAATTTTACAGACAACAGAAAGAGATGTATGATAAAAGAAGGACAAAAATCGATGTACTAGCCAGCATTTAATCTGACACTCTCGTTTCCTTTTATTGTCTGTAATTTATTATCCAGCATTTTTTATAGAGCAATATTCTTCGAACCTAGAAATGTTTGCATAGACGTTTTTCCGTAACAATACTTGCCAGTATGTGACCTCTCATCATTATATTCTTTTATCCAATCGTCAAGATCTTCTTGTAACTCCTCTAAATCTCTGTAAATCTTTTTTCTAAAAGCAACGCGATAAAATTCACTCAACACAGTCTTATGAAATCTTTCACAAATGCCATTCGATTAAGGGCTTCTGGCTTTTGTTTTAGAATGATCAATATTTTCAACTGCTAAATACAACTAATATTTATGGTTTTCCATTTTCCCACAATACTCAGTCCCTATATCTGTTAATATCCTCAAAAGGGGAATCTCTTGCTCCTCAAAAAATGGCAACACTCTATCGTTTAAAATATCCGCAGCTGTAATAGCAGTTTTAGTCCTAAAACAAGCGTATAATTCCTGCTATAAAAATTAAAATTCTTGAAATGCTCACCTATTCAGGAGTTAATGTTAATGATAAGAAATATACTTCCGAAAAAGGAGCATTTCAAGAGAAATATAATTTAGAAGAAGTGATAAAAAAATACAAGGATAATTTGGAAATTCGATTGGCTAATGACAATAAAGAAAGCGAATCGCCAATATTTTCAGCATCAAATATAGATTATGACATCTCAGGCAGAGTATCTTCCATACACTGTGGCGGCATAGGAGTAGTAGATCAGTTAGCAAGAAGCATCAATTTACCTGAGCAGATAAATGTCAGGCTTGAACTATTACAGCGTCATAAGCCCTATTTTGAATCAGATCACATCCTTAACATTGCATATAACATAGTATGCGGGGGTAGCTGTCTTAAAGATATTGAGCTGCTTAGGAATAACATTACCTGCCTGAATGCGCTTGGAGCATAGAGGATACCTGATCCGACAACGGCTGGTGATTTTTTAAGAAGATTTAAAGAAGCTGATATTCATAAATTGATGAACATATTCAATGAAGCAAACATAAAGATATGGGATATTACCCTTGATGAGAAATCTCGTCGTTATGGCATAGTCGATATTGACGGCAAGATTCAGAAGACATATGGAGAATGCAAAGAAGGAATGGATATGTCTTATAAAAGTATATGGGGATTCTCAACACTTGCGTTAACGGAAGCTATTACTGGATCACATCTGTATGTAGTGAACCGCCCTGGGAATAACCTGTCACAGGAAGGCGCTGAGGAATGGATAGACAAATCAATAAAGCTGGTAAGAAGACCTTTGATGATGTTTATCTGCATGGAGACAGCGCGCCTTTAGTTTGACATGGAAGTTTGACGAATGGACAGAGAGTGGCGCTAAATTTATATTTGGCTATGATGCTTTTCAAAATTTAATCCATAAAGCTGATTTATTAGAGGAAAACCAGTGGAAAAGGCTTGATAAGCCTTAAAAAAAGAGAAGTAAAGGCAAAGGTAGGAAAAAGAAACACAGAGTAAAAAGGGATGTTGTAGTGAGAAGGGAATACGAGACAATAACGCAGAAGGAGCGATATGTTGGGGAGTTTAGATATAAGCCGGTTAAATGCAAGAAAGAGTACAGGGTAATAGTGTTAAAGAAGATTGTTAATGTAACTAAAGGTCAGCAGTTATTATTTGAGGATTGCAGATATATGTTTTACATCACAAACATATATGATAAGTCAGCGAAAAATCTACTACATTTTATACATGGACGCTGCGATCATGAAAATAAGATTAAACAATTGTCCAATGGAATTCATGCGCTAAAAATGCCTGCGGCAGAATTTAAAGCGAACTGGGCATATATGGTAATTTGCTCTCTTGCCTGGAATTTGAAATCCTGGATGGGACTGCTAATTCCGGATTGTGTTCAAGAAAATAAAATAATCAATTGTGAATTTAAAAGTTTTCAAAACAAACTGATAAACATTCCATGCCAGATATTAAATACAGGGAGAAAAATAATATATCGTTTTCTTAACTATAATTCCATTATAAAAAATCTTCTCAGTGTTTTTCAAGCAGTAAAGAGGTTGAGATTTTCGTCTACATAAAATAAGTCCTTTGGTTTAATGACTATGACTATTTTGAGGAGTAGGTGTGTTCCAAAAATCGACTAATTCCATATTTAATGAAAATAATGAAAAAATATCATCAATATACATAAGGGAACCTCTATAAATTAAATTATTGAGTGTATTTTACTTATTATTTTAACCAAGGTTAACGTTTTTTCTTTTTTTTCCATATAATAATCCGATTTTAAAAGATATAATCCCGTTATCATATGCCACAATGATATCATTGGTCCTCAACTAGTGCTACTAACAGTCAGCTATGATGCAAAAAAACAATATCTTCTCATATTTTAAATCAAGTTAATCATTCCTATTGATTCTTCAGCTCTATCGATTCCGATACTACGGATATTATCACCTTTCATCCAGTACATCATACCAAATACATGCTCTACCCGTGCTCTTACTTTTGATTTATTTGTGTTTTTCCTTTTTTGAAGTTTTGTTAACGGTTTATTGCGATAACCTTTTTCATGTATATTACTTTTGAATCCAGCCTTGCTTAATTTTTCTTCAATCTCTTCAGAACAATATGCACTATCCCCCCGTACAGATTCATTCTCTACACGGGGTTTTCCCAAAATGTCAAACATTGGTTGTGAGTCATGCACTTCTGCTGACGTTACTTTGTAATTGAGAATAAATTTCCTTTTTTCTATCTGCCGAGATATGATTCTTGTATCCATAATACTTTTGATCGTTTTTCTTTGTCCATCTGGCATCAACATCTTTTTGGCATTTTTTATTATCTTCCCATCCTTCTGGATGTTT
>JAXHTS010000076.1 GCA_034190085.1 Spirochaetota bacterium | reverse complement strand
TGTCTTCTTGGTTCATAGACACTCTTCATAATTTTGTTTTGCGAAAACTGACACTTATTCCTCCCGGGGGGAATAAGTGTCAGTTTTATTATCGGAATGTCAGATATTATCTTAACTATTACACTAAGCATTAAAATTTTAGTGGCGCCAGATGGCATTTTGTTCATGTCATATGGCGTAATGGTAAATATCTTTAAAAAGTTCTGAAGCCCAAGCTGCGTCTGGAGAGACAACCCCCATTCCCCATACATATTTTGCCTTCTTTTTCGTCATTGCTCCAGACAATCCATCTAATCCAATACATAAACCCAATAAAATAGATAAACAAAGTCTAATTGTATTCCCTATCATACCACATATCTTCCTTTATTTTTATATACAACAAGTCCCTCCTTCCCAATATAGGGAAGCAAGGGACTGTTGAAAAATAATTTAAGGGTTAGAAATCCTGCACATTACGGGCAATTATTACATCCTGTATTATCTTATTCATCTCAACAAAATGCGCGCTATATCCGGCAATCCTAACTAGCAATTCGCTATACATTTCAGGATCCGTCTGGGCTGCATACAATGTGTCATTGTCAATCATATTGAATTGAACATGACCAATACCCAATTTATGCCAGTTCTTTATATAGTCTCTCCACAACCTGAAACCTTTCTCTCCCTACAGTTGAGCAGGAGACAGTCTCTGGTTCAAGAGTGGTACCCTGCATGAACCAATATGGTCCAGCTTACCTACAGATTTTAACACTGCAGTAGATCCCTTCTTATCAAGACCAGCACCAGGTGAACATCCTCCATCATAGATGGGGTCGCCTAATCTCCTGCCATTTGGCAAGGCCGCTATTTGGTTGGTCACGGCTATGTGTGTATTTACGCTTTCAGGCAGTGTAGGCCAGGGTGAACCGTTAATATTCCGCACTGACCAGGACATCTTGCCAAGATCCTCATACATCCTAACCCATATCTGATCAACATAGTCATCATCATTGACCCATTTAGGTGCCTTAACAAAGTCCATCCTCATCTCTTCATAACCAACCCAATTTGCATCCAGTGCAGCCTTCAACTCCACCATGGTATACTTCTTTTCATCAAATATCAGCTTCTTAACAGCAGCCAGACAATCTCCAGTGTCTCCAAAGGCAAAGAGTGTAAACCATAGACTGCTCCTCTCTTTTGAACGAGCACTATTCTCGTTTGTCTCCACACAACGCTCATAAAGAGCCGTTGTCATAGGTTTGGGATATAATTTAGCCTCTATCTCCCTATTCTTATGCTCCTGGGTCGTGGCCCTCTTGAAACCACTCTTAAGTTGTTCATACCAGGCAGCATAGAAGTCATCAAAGGTCTTAAACTCCTCACAATCTCCAGTCTTTGCTCCTGTCAGCATCCCGGTTATTTGATCAACACCATTATTAAAGGCTAGGACGATTGCCTTAGCCCCTGTGCCTATTGATGCTTGAGGATATCTCAAAGCAGGAGCTCCCCTCCTTGTATCAGGAGCAGGCGCCATACATGCCTGATGAACCCAACGCCTTGCCTCTCTTAAGGGATGATCAAACCATTGCATGAGATTTGGAATAAGTACATCGTCATTCCTAAGAAATAGATAATCTAGACCATGACGTATGCAATCAAATACTTTTTTAAGCGTCTCTGTGCGAGCATTTGAGTGATACCGAAAACTAAATGTTGGATCGCTCACCCTGCTTATCATGGCAGCGTCAAGGTAACAATCTGTAAGATCGTTGCACGCATATCGTCCCTGCTCATCAACCCCTCCAATTGTCCACACGTAAGGTCCAGGACTGCCCTGCAGAACCTCCATCCCAGCTCTCACCCATGACTTGCCTATGGTATAGGCTGCAATCATCCACTTCGCACAATATTCTATCACCTCGTCTCTGGTCAGGTTCTTCTCTTCAAGCATGTCTTTTTTATAAAATTCCCAATGCCTCTAGTCTTGCCTCCAGGGCCATGCAGCATTATGCCATTCTAATCTGTATGCTATCTGTACAAAATGGTCAAACTGCATGGCTTCCCATATATGCTTTGGCGGACGAGCAGGCACTTTTTCGCATGTTTCACTTATCTGTAAAAGTTCCTGCCTCCTGTCCGGATCCGTCTCATAATTATCCGCGATTATCTTGTCCCACAGGCTTAAACGCCTAGCATACATTATTGTCGCCTCCAGACAAATCTTCATTGCCCTCCAGTTCGTAATCTTTTCCATAAATGATATCTGTTCCTCTGCTGTGTTAGCCTTACGAACCGCCTTCTCTGTCTCAGACATCTTTTCATTAATTGTGTCTATGATTGAGTCAAATCACTGATACATCCAATCCGGCTGTGGAGTGACATAATCAAAGGTAGCCAATTCTCTCCCAGCTCCACCATAATCAGCCAGCATAAGAGATGCCTGCCTCTTTTTACGAGTATAATGCTGTTTGCACACATCCTCATATGTCCTCCCCTTCCAGAATTCAACCATCTCCTTACATCTTCCAAATTTTTTTCAGAAATAATATCCGTCCGATCATTTATCAGGTCATCATTGATCATAGATGAAGCTGTCGGGATTTAAGTAATAAGATGCGGAGCCCCACCTGGATAACCCTGAATCTGTGAGAAGTCGGTGATAAAAATAGGAATATTTTCCAGCACTGCAGCCAAGGCTCTGGCTCTGATTAAAATAATTGGTTCCGATGGCGGCGCTTCCCTAAAAATCTTAGTATGCCACCGGATATTATCAAGGTCTAACTGAACACCCGGCAATCATGCTGACCCCTTTGTAGCCTTTGATCAAACAGCTTTTCTCAAATAATTGAGCCTTGGCGATTTTTTTTTCTGCCCACCACCAGTATTCGCTAGCGTCGTATAATTCTTTCTCGCTCTTTTCTTTAACTATTTGTTCCATCTCTAATACCTCCCCTAAACTTCAACTTATTTTTCATCTGTAAGTCTATAGGGATAACAACCTAAATCTTACTTTTCCTCAAATCCCCTTGCAGCGCGTGTGTTTGCACCATACGCTGAAAAAAATTCAGAAACATTGGTCCTTATTCGATCCTGTTCTACAAATTTTGGGCAGCCCTTAATATCATCAAATATATCCACCTCTTTGCCTAATCCCTCCTCATCTAAAATTCCTTTGCAAACCCCCATGCTTGAAGAACCATAGACCATCACATGACCACAATCACCGCATCTTGGCATATTCCTTCACCTCCTTTATAATTTTTTTAATAAAAAACAATAGCATGTTGAACGAAAGAAGAAAATTACTTATTTATCCATATTGTTTCTTTCCCTTACAATCAGATTAGCCTATTCCTAAATCACCCTCCTTAATGGAAAATGTGAATAATAAATAACCAGGTCAATAAATAATGATCCTGTTATATACATGTTAAAGAAAATCTTGGGCAAATCCTTCTTGATGTAAAAATCGCTAATTCGATTCGGTTGATAAGTAAAAATTGATTGATGGAATATTGAAGGTTTAGTAATTGATAGGTTATTGTTATTTTAATATTATTAAATCAACCGATAAATCGATTAGCTAAAAAAGTAAAGAGAAAAATGAAAAATATCTTATTATTGAATGCTTTAAGTAATTCCTATTAGTGGTTACTCTTATTTATCGATTCGCCTTTAGTAAGATAACATTAATATTATATCTATTTTTACTTGACAGTAACGTTAAGCAAATTCTAGAATTAGATTATTCAGGTGTTTAGAAATTTTTCCTTGTTTTTATAAGAAAAGGCATTTCATCGTTTATATATAAGAAGTTAAAGTATAGATCAACGCTTAAGGGGAGGGAGTGGTATTCTAAAGAGAACAATAATTACTTTATCTATAAAGATTTCGAACTCGCCTTTTTACTGAAAATGGAATCAGCGTCTTTCTTCTGCTAATACAAAACCTATCTAAGCTGAGCACTCAGACTAGTCACAATGAATAAGGTATACATTATAATCTAAGCATAATCCAGAAAGGTGAAAAATGCGGAACCTCATTGAAGTGTATTCACTAATTTAATATTCCTGATTAAATCATCCCTTCTGGAAAAGGGATAATGAAACTATTCAAAAATGTAAAATTTTATATGGGGTTCAAATCTATAGGAGAGTGGTTGTTTGAAAATTCAATACCTGAAGTATTGAGTGTTAATGATAAATTGGAAGGGATATTATTAATTATGAGGTAAGTTAGATGAATGGATATACAGGAAAGATAATTCGTCTGAATTTAACGAGGAGAAAGGTTTCAATCATAGACACTAAAGAATATGAGCAATGGGGAGGGGGACATGGCATTGGTTCGGCAATTTTCTGGGATATTGTGAAGGATAAGGCAATTAACGGATTTGATCCCAGAAATGTGATCATTATCATGACGTCCCCGTTAAGTGGAACCCTTTCCCCCGGAGCATCTGGGAGAACAGAGGTACAGGGGATCGGGGTACAGTCTTCTCCTATAGAATGGTTTACTAGGAGCAACTTTGGTGGCAGATTTGGTGCAATGCTGAAATTTGCTGGTTGGGACGGGATAGTAATTGAAGGTAAAGCGGATAAACCTGTCTGGATTAATATCATTAATGAAGATGTGCATATCATGGATGCCGATAATCTGTGGGGTATGGATACGTGGATGACCCAGGAAAAGATATGGCAGAAGCTTGGTGACAAGAAAGGATATGGTGGTTGGGTAGAGGTAGGCTTGTCGAAAAATGGCGGAAGGACCACCCAAAGGCCAGCGATATTGACAATTGGACCTGCTGGGGAGAATTTATGTAGAGTGGCATGCCTCATTCATGATGCTGGTAATGCCTCTGGTCAGGGTGGCTTTGGCGCGGTGTGGGGTTCAAAAAAATTAAAGGCTATAAGTGTCATCGGAACTGGTAGCGTGAAAATTGCTGATCCAAATGCATTGATGGAGGCTCGGTTATGGACCAAGAAGCTATATGCTATGGAACTTGATAACCCTGACAAAATAAAGGATGTCAATGACCTAAATCCGATGTTTGGATTTCAAGCACCGAGTATGCCCACGGTTTTTTGGCAAAGGCCAAAAGAATCTAGACCTCAAGCATGTATTGGCTGTCATGCAGGCTGCCGTTTACGAAACGAGAGTGGCCATGGCAATGAATCAAGTTGTATAGATACGGCATTTTATTCTTCTATCGAACGCAGGCAAAATAGCGGAATGATAGTACGCGCAATATCATCGATTCTTGAATATTTTGGACAGCATGGATCTGCCCAGGCATTTCACCTTTTATTGGGCAAACAAACCCCTGCTGCATACCGTGCCACAGATTTAGCCCAAAAGTATGGGATAAATGCTTATGAACTGTATAGGGGTATCCCATATTTAAGAGACCTGAATAAAATGGGCCTTCTTGGATCAGGGAAAGAGATAAACTGTGATCTCCCATTTGAGAAATTAGGAAGTTATGAATTTGCGCAAAAATTAATGCAGATGATAACATTTCGCGAGGGAATCGGCGATGATATGGCTGAAGGTTTTTATAGGGCTGCTAAGAGATGGGGTAGATTAGAAGAAGACTTGCAATCCGGATTACTGCCATATTCTTATTGGGGCTTGCCGGATCATGGTTATGATCCCAGAGCTGAAGTGGAGTGGGGATATGGTTCAATTTTAGGAGACAGGGATATCAATGAACATGATTTTAATTGGCACTTATATTGGACTCCCAGCATTGCGAAATGGGCGTTTAAGGATCCTCCAATTTCCGCAAAAGATATTACTGAAATATTTGCTGAAAAGATGAAACCCTTTGAGAACAATCCAATGATGTTAGATTTCAGCACAGAGAATATGTATTCAGAACATATTGCCAAATTAGTAGCCTGGCATAGGCATTATACCAGGTTCTGGAAGCAATCCATACTTTACTGCGACTATCGTTTTCCAGACTTCTATAACCCTCATAGCCCGAATAAACGAGGACTAACTGGAGAGGGAGAACAAAAATTCTTCAATGCAGTAACTGGTAAAAATTTAAGTTTCACAGAGGGCATGGAGATTGGCAGGAAGATATGGAATCTTGACAATGCCATTTGGTCTTTACAAGGCAGGCATAGGGATATTGTGCATTTTGCAGATTATATTTATAATATCCCCTTTGCAGGCAAAGAATCCATTGCAGGGGCTGGTTCATTCACAATGTACTACATGCCTGGAAAGGAAGATGGAGAGTGGGATTACATCAGTGTTGAAGGCAGGTCTCTTGATAAATCAAAATTTGAAGAATG
Organism: Spirochaetota bacterium; assembly: GCA_034190085.1. Taxonomy (NCBI): domain Bacteria; kingdom Pseudomonadati; phylum Spirochaetota; species Spirochaetota bacterium. Next base: position 31,758 of record JAXHTS010000076.1, on the reverse strand, counting down.
GAAATCAAAATTCTACAAGTTAGAAGGATGGGACATTAGCACAGGATGGCCTACTAGGAAGACATTGAAATCATTAGGGTTGGACTTTGTGGCGGATGAACTCAAGAAAAAGGACAGGTTAGGGAGGGGATAGAAATGGGAAGATTATCAAAACCATCAAAGGATTTATCCTCAAGGATTATGACTGATGTAGGCTTTGAGGAACGCCTTATAGGATATAGATTGCGTGCACGAACAGGACCTCTATCCATATCACTCTACAGCTTCAGGGAAGTTGTTGATCTCTTGAATGATCCACATCCCAGAATAGATTTTAATTATTTAAGGAAGTGGATAAAGGATACAATGGGTGATGATGAATTATCAAATGAAATTGAAGTGATGATTCAGAAGGATATCAGCAATCATGAAAAGTCATTGCTAATCAGGAACAAAATGGAGGAGAGGCTGCTTCAGTGTCAAAAAATTCTGTGATAAGGAAATATTATTAAGCTTATTGAATAATAAGCTAATGTACAAAGAGAAGAATAATATGTACAGAAATGTTATATCCTTAGCTTAAAGAGCAACAACTTAACTTAGGGGATTACACTAATTTACATCAACCTGGCATCTTAAGGAGTGCAATTTCTATGAATAATTTAATAAAGAAAAAGCAGAAGAACAATGATCTCTCTCGAAGAGATTTTTTAATAATTGCAGGTACTGTAGTAATCGGAGTAGGATTCGCTGGTTGTTTTGATTCAGAGGATGAACAATCATCGATTACTATAGAGAATGATAAGTCAGGGATAGAGCCATCAAAGGGATATATTCTTGTTGATACAAAGAAATGTCAGGGCTGTATGACCTGTATGCTCGCCTGTTCATTAGTGCATGAAGGAGAAGAAAATCTATCTATGTCTAGAATACAGGTGATTCAAAATCCCTTTGAAAAATATCCGGTTGATATTACTCTGGAACAATGCCGACAGTGTGTATCTCCCGCTTGTGTTAAAGCCTGCCCAACTGGAGCCCTTCATGCTGAAACCAAGAAGGGGAATGTAAGGATGGTTGATCAGAAAAAATGTATTGGCTGCATGTCCTGTGTTAAGGCATGCCCTTTTGAGCCAAGCAGGGCAGTATGGAATTTCAAGAAAAAACGCGCACAAACCTGCGACCTCTGCTACAACACACCCTTCTGGAAAGAGAAGGGGGGCATTGACGGCAAGCAGGCTTGTGTCTCAGTATGCCCTCTAGGCGCAATTAAGTTTACACAGGAGATACCTCTACAGAAAGGCAATACTGGATACAAGATCAATTTAAGGGGCAAGAGTTGGGATCAAATAGGATACCCGACAAGCTAGTATAATTATTCATCCTTGAATTTTTTTCATCTCCTCTCCTGATGGAGGATAAAACGATTCGATTGCTGAAAAGAGTATTGCCCCTTTATGAAGAATCAGCGATTCTCGATGTAACAATGCCTTCAGATACCTCTATCTCTACAAAATCCTCTGATATTATTATGTTGCCCTTAAATTCTTTTGCGCATATCGATTGCATATCATAATTATCGCATATTGGATAGAAGTGTGTTAATACTAAATTTTTAACATCAGCCATGTCAGCGATTTTTCCAGCCTCACTGGCAGTTAAATGGTCTCCCACCTTATGTTCTGCGCTCGGGAATGAAGACTCAAGTATTAGCAGATCAGTGTGTTTTGATAGCTGAACCAATCCATCGCAAAAAGCGGTGTCTCCTGAGAATACCATTGACTCTTCTCCATTGGTTAATCTATATGCCACGCTTGGCAACCCTCCATGCTCAACAAGCACTGATTGAATAAAGATATCGTCTATTGCAAAGGCAGAATTCGCCACCTCAGAGATGTTAATTGAATAATCCCTAGGCTCAATCCAGGGATAGATTAGTTTAAGCTTATTATAAAAATGCACAAATCCATCTGGGCCAACTATCTCAAGCATTTCCTCCCTTTTGTAACCGGGTGTGTAGTTTAATGCAAAGAGAAAGGGGACAATATCAATGGTATGATCAGGATGACTATGTGTGTAAAGCAGACAATCTATAGACTTAAAATCAAGACCAGCCTTTGCCATTCTATAAAGTGTTCCACTGCTGCTATCAATTAGAAAGTTTTGTTCATTGGAATTTACAACAATTCCAGGAGAGCCACGCCTTTTATTCGGAACGCATGCTCCTGATCCAAGAATAATTACCTTTAGCATCATTATCTCCTGCATTTATGGACAATAATACAACTAAAATATAAAAACTATGTGTATCTCCCTCTATTCCTGTCCATTCTCTTAGAGTATAAATCGAACAAATTACTATAATAATATCAATTAAGTCTTATTAAAAATCTGCTATATTATATATAGCATTTGAATTTATTTTTGTAAATTATTTCTTGTAAAAAAAGGTATTTAGTTGATATTTGTCCCTATTATAAGAGATAATTGTTGCTGTTTGAAGGAAGAATGGAAATTACTAAGAAACAATAATAATCCTGAAAGTACTTACTTATTTATACTTCATGTATAAAAGATCCAATCATAGCAATAGAATAATTGGAGGCATAATAAATGAGTCAAGAATTATTGATACTGATTGTTACAGCCTTATCTATAGGATTTTTCCACACCCTACTGGGACCAGATCATTATATCCCCTTTATCATGATGGCTCGAGCTAGAAGATGGTCATTATCAAAGACTAGTTGGATAACGTTTTTATGTGGATTAGGTCATATTGGTAGTTCAATTTTATTGGGTTTCATTGGGATTATCTTTGGCATGGCTGTATCAAAATTGGAAGCCTTTGAATCCTTTCGAGGAAATATAGCAGCCTGGCTATTAATCATATTTGGATTATTATATTTCATATGGGGTTTACAGAAAGCCTATAAGAACAAACCGCATAAGCATCTGCATTCTCATGGAGATGGAGATATTCACGAACATACACATATCCATTCAGAGGAACATGTGCATGTGCATGATGAGAACAAGGCTCACAACTTGACACCCTGGATACTCTTCACAATCTTTCTTTTCGGCCCTTGCGAACCATTGATACCAATATTGATGTATCCAGCGGCCAAGAGCAATATATTTGACTTGATCATAGTTACATCCGTTTTTGGAGGTGTTACCATCATTACAATGATGAGCATTGTACTATTTTCATGTTTTGGTATAAATTTTTTTCCAATTGGTAAGTTAGAAAGGTATGCACATCCAATAGCAGGATTTTCAATATTCCTATGCGGGATGGGGATCCAATTTTTGGGACTATAATCTTAAACATTTTCAGAAATGAATCCTTCCTTCTAAGTAATTGAAGAAGATTCTCTCTACTATGATTATTAATAATAAGAATATTACTTTATTTATGAATCACGCTATTCACAATGAGAATCTCAAAGTTTTTCCAAAGCACTAAGGTCAGTCGATGCTTGCCACTAAGGGATATCTGATAACTAAATCACTATTTTATCGCTAGATATTATTGGAAATATTGAGATGAGGAGAGAGCTAAGGGAGTTCTATGATTCGGGAGGCTCTCAAAGATAAGGCGGAGTTAAATAGATGATATTAAACTCCATAGAATGAAAGGAATATAGATCAGAATAGTATGAGCATCTATTTGACCACTGAAAAAATATTCTCAATTTTTTCATGCTTTTTATCAGATTTTCTCTTTATTGCCTCAACTTTTGACACGGTTCTATAAAATGGCTGTAACGACTCATGGATTTTGATTACCATTTTATTAACCTCATTCTCCATTTCTACTGATAGGTCATCCAAACCACTTTCCCTCATTCTGATTTCCTGATATTTCGCATGATTCCTCTCAATTTCCTTCTTTAACATTTGAATTTTATTATTTAGCTGTATAGAGTGATGTTCATGATGCTTTTTCATTTTTTTCATGGTTTCAGCATGGCTTTTCTCGAACTCTTTCCTTAAATGATGTATTTTCTGATTGTATTCCTTTTCGCATCTTAATCTTTCTTTTTCCCTTTCTCTCTTTATTAACTTCGAAATTGTACTTTTTCTTATGAACATGATATCCTCTTATAATATTAAGGTTATATAAAATCTATTGAAGGTATAAACCTATAATCACAGCCATTACAACTCAAAAGCATATGACTACTAACGAGGAAATAATTAATCATCTTTTAGTGTTAATAATATAATACAGAAATCATCAATTAAAGAGCTAAGCATTCTGATATTCTATGTTACCCTTGCCATTACATGAATCCATCATCCATGGCTAATCCCCATAAACGTATAAATATTCTCCTATCAATTCTCTATACCACACAGCGAGTGTCGCTAATGGTAGCGACCTATGCTAGGGAATATACAACCATTAAAAAAACTGCATAATTATTTTGTCAAGTATAGAAAATATTACTAATAATTACTTCTGAAAAAATAACAACAAATTGTATCTTCACTATTGAAAGTGAATATGATATTAAGAAATGTCCTCTCTTATTGCATTTATAAGTACTTTTCTAATCATAATGATATATGAAAAAAGTCCTTGCGTCAATTTTTTTTGTAGCTTTTATTCGACCTATGAAAAAAGCCCTAGGCTAAATATTGTAATCTATTAGCAATATGGGTTCCCTTTATTTTTGGATTATTTTGCTATTTTGGTGTAAAACGATTGGAATCATTAGGGGGTATCTGGTATTTCACTATTAACATTCATCACATATTATTATGATAAGTTGTTTTGGGAAACCCTTAGGCATTTGACGATTATAATGTACAGCCTTCCAATTTCAGTAATTATTGGCATATCTTTGGGCTTTTACATCTCTATAAGGCCGCAAATTGAAAAAGCTGTTATAACAATAACCAGCATAATAATGACTATACCCAGCCTTGCTCTATTTGGAATTATGGTTGTAATCCTAGCACCCCTTAAACTCGGTATAGGCATCACCCCTGCTGTAGTAGCTATAATTTTATACTCTCTGCTTCCCATTACAAGGAATACATATACAGCATTAAGTGAAGTAAGCCCAGAAATCATAGAGGCCGCAAAAGGCATGGGCCTAACAGAGAAGCAGATACTCTTTAGGATAAAGGCGCCACTCTCAATCCCAATAATTCTTGCTGGTATTAGAAATGCAATGGTGTTAGGTGTAAGCATAGCCACCTTTGCTTTTCTTGTCGCAGCAGGCGGATTAGGGTATTTCATTTTTTCAGGGATAAACAGATCCAACCTCCTGATGATCACCTCAGGGGCATTATTAGTTTCCCTTTTAGGTATTGGAATAAATTATCTATTATTGAAAATTGAGTATCTGATCACGCCAACGGGGATGAGGGACAATATAGGAGAATTAAACTGAGATGATACAATTCCGGAATATATATAAAGAGTTCAATGCTATTGCAGCTGTGAATAATCTGAATATTACCTTTGAGCGAGGTACAATCTCAATGATCATTGGCCCATCCGGATGCGGCAAAACAACGACCTTAAAAATGATAAACAGGCTCATTGAGCCAGAGAGGGGTGAAATAAAGTTAAATGAGAGATCGATCTACGAATACAATGCCGTTGAACTGAGACGCCGTATCGGATATGTAATTCAGGAAACTGGACTCTTCCCTCATTATAGTGTATATCAAAATATTGCAGTGGTGCCGAGGCTCCTTAAATGGGATAAACCTAAAATCGATGAGAAAGTGTTAGAACTCCTGGATCTTGTAACCCTGGATGAGAGCTTCTGTAAGAAGTATCCTTCTCAGCTATCTGGTGGAGAAAAACAGAGGGTAGGATTGGCAAGAGCCCTTGCTGCTGATCCGGAGCTGCTGTTGATGGATGAACCATTTGGTTCAATAGATCCCATTAACAGGCTTACACTTCAAGATGTGCTATTAGAGATTCAGGAGGTGCTTCAAAAGACAATTATCTTTGTAACCCATGATATAAATGAGGCGATAAAATTAGGGGATAGAATTGCTATTATGAACAAGGGTTCACTGGTTCAGTATGGAACTCCTGAAGAGATTATTATGAATCCCACAAATGAATTTGTAGAATCCCTTTTAGGGCACGACAGGAACGTAAAAGCGCTGACGCTGAAAAAGACTAAGGAACTAACTACTACTGATGGCTACCTAACAGTAAAAGCAAATGTATCAGAGGAAGTTATTAATCAAAAGTTTGACATGGAATCAATGAATATAGCCTTCATTGTAAATGAGACGAGTGTGCTAATGGGACGCATACGTAGAGAAAGACGAGGGGATTTTTATGCGCTGACTAAGGACACTGACCCTGTGTATATTGAAAAGAATTCGAACCTGAATGAAACACTATCCAAGATGCTGGGTTCAGGCGAGAAGATGCTTCCTGTGGTAAACAACAAAAAGCAAATGCTTGGGGTAATTACATTGAGCAACCTCTTTGAAGAAATGAGTAAAGAAATGGAAAGTAGAGGCACATGAGAAAGTGAACTTCATATCATATATTATTGATAATAGGCATAAAGTAGCTATTCTGTCCCTTCAGCATATCAATCTCTTTATGATTTCGATCATAATTGCCATTGTTATTGGAATGATTATATCAATATTGATAACACGACCGGGCAAGGAGAGGATGGGCACATTGATTATGTCTATCACAGGGGCCGCTCAAGCAATTCCGTCAATAGCAATTATTGCTCTGGCTTTTATTTTTGTTGGAATAGGCGCTTTCCCATCGATTATAGCTCTAGTTGTTTACAGCCTTGTGCCTATTGTATTTAATGCTACATCTGGATTTCTTTCAGTTCCCAATGATATAATTGAAGCGGCAAAGGGGACAGGATTTACTGATAAACAGATATTATTTAGAATAAAAATGCCAATTTCTATGCCAGTAATTGTCGCAGGAATTCGAAGCGCTGCAACAATAAATATCGGTACTGCCACAGTAGCATCTTTTATAGGGGGTGGAGGTCTGGGTGATTTAATATTCATGGGGCTAAAGCTATACAGATCTGATATAATAATTGCTGGTTCAATCATAGTTGCATTGATGGCTGTTATAATCGATTTTATATTACGGATGATTGAGGATTTAATTATTCCAAAGAAAATTGGTGTTATTAAGGGGAACATCAATGTAATAGGATAGATCAATTGTTTTACAAAGGGATTTTACTACAAAAAACATTTCCTGCTTTATTTATGCTGCTAACTGTTGCTATTGGCTGTTTTGGATCAGGATCGAATAATAGCAAAACGATATCGATTGGTTCCAAGAGTTTTACTGAGCAGTACATAGTCGCTAATATCATTACCCTTCTCCTTGAGGATAAAGGATTTAGGGTTAATGAAAAATTTGGCGCTGGCAGCATGATAACCAGGATGGGATTGCTTACAGGCCAGATCGACCTCTATCCTGAATATACTGGGACAGCATGGCTTCTATACCTATCCCATAAGGATAAGATCAATAATCCTGAAAGGCTTTTTGAATACGTAAAAGATGAGGATTTAGAGAAAAACAGGATAATGTGGATACATAAGACAGAGGTGAACAATACCTACGCCCTAGCAATACGAAAGAAGGATACAAAAAAATTCGGAAGTAGCCTCTCCTCTCTTTCAAATTATCTATATGACACAACCGTGCCAGTAATTTTTGGAGTATCTCACGAGTTTTACGAGCGTCCTGATGGATTCAAAGAGATGGCTAAGGTATATGGACTTAAAATCGAGGAGACAAATATTAAGACAATGGAGATAGGACTTACCTTTGAATCTATTAGCAGGGAACAGATTGATGTTGCTATGGTCTTTTCAACTGATGGAAAATTAAAGAAATATAATCTAACACTGCTTGAGGATGATAAGAGGTTTTTCCCTCAATATAATCTTTGCCTCTCCATAAATGAGAAGGTGTTGATTAAATATCCAGAGATTAAAGGGATACTTAAACCTATTGTAACTCATCTTAACAATAACGTGATGCAGGAGTTGAATTACCAGGTTGATGTTATGGGAAAACCCTCAAAATTAGTTGCTGATAATTTTCTGAAAGACAATAATTTACTGAAATAATATTCATCAGCATCTGATATGAGCTAATGACATGATGCTGGGAAATATTGATTACGTTATATGCTGACAGTTATTGCTGACTTAAAAAGCAAGAAATGGATGGTCATTGGTAATCCTTTATTCTGCAATGGCTGCGGAATATCCTGCAAGCCATCCAGTTGAGAATGCAGCCTGAAGATTGTACCCGCCCGTGTCAGCATTGATATTAAGAAGCTCCCCCGCGATGAAGAGCCCCCTTGTTTTGAGTGATTCCATGGTTCTAGGGTTTACCTCTCGAGTGTCTATGCCTCCAGCAGTAACAATCGCCTCAGTGATCGGACGATGCCTGATTATTTCCAATTGGAAGTTCTTTAGCCATCTTCGCAGATCCCTACGTTCCTTTGACGTGATATTGCTTGCTAAACGATCAGGTGGGATCCCGGTAAGATCAAGACAGACCGGCACCATCTTGCCTGGGAGTAATCCCCTCAAAACACTGCTTACATTTTCATTGCCACGCGATAATAAATCTTGAAGTAGCCTGGCATCGAGCTTTTTATCGTCTAACGCAGGCTTGAGGTCTATAGAAAATATTACTTTTTTGCCTTTTCGCATAGAGTCTACGGCGTCACCGCTAAGGGAGAGGACAACGGGGCCAGCAACACCAAATTCAGTGAAAAGGAGTTCTCCGAATGCTTCCCTGTATTTTTTACCGTTAATAAGCATGCAAACATGGATGTTGCGAAGATTTAGCCCTGCCATTCTTTTCGATACATTACCAAATGTTTCCAGCGGCACAAGGGCTGGGCGCAGAGGCACAATACTATGGCCAGCGGAAATGGCTAGGCAGTAACCGTCGCCTGTTGATCCAGTATTTGGATAGGAAACGCCACCAGTGGCCAGTATTACAGAATCACACAGAATCTTTCTGCCTTGGGATATCACACCAGTGACACGTCCGCCGCTAATTAAAAGCTGGACAACTGAAGAAAAGGGTTGAATCTGCACACGACAACGTTCAAGCCATTGAAGGAGAACTTTCAGAACATCTGACGATTTACCGCTTGCAGGAAAGACGCGCCCCCCCCTTTCCACTACTAATTCAAGCCCCAGATTATTGAAATGGCTCATAAGCTCAATATTAAAAAACTGCGAGAAAGCCTGGTGAAGAAAGGTTCCAGTCTTACCGAAATGGGCTATAAAATCCTGATATTCTGCAATATTTGTTATATTGCATCGACCCTTGCCTGTAATACAGAGCTTGCAACCCGGATGTTTCATCTTCTCGAGTAAGAGGATTTTTGCTCCAGCTTCAGCAGCTCGTCCCGCAGCCATCAATCCAGCGGCTCCACCGCCAATTACTACTACTCTCCGCTTGGTCATATTTTTACTACTTAATAACTAACTATTAAATACTCAGTTAAACACCACCTCGATGACATTCACCGACTGTAACATCATTCTTGAAATAATTCATCGATTTATGAATTTAAAGAATACCCGCTTTTGTTGAATTATTGAGGAAGGATACCTTGAAAAAGAGAGAGTAATTTCTTCTCAATGGCAAGAAAAATATAGATTTAATCAAATCTAAACAAAAATATATAGCTTGCTCTCTCTTAAGCAGGCTAAGCGTCCTATTGATTTCTAAATATTTTTAGCTCATTTAAAAGCCAAACTTTGCTTTCAATGACAGGTTGTCCCGGGCAATTAATTTTATATGACTTATGACTCAAGGTGCTTTTCGAAGCACAGAAGTCGATAAACTCCTCTGTTGTAGTAATTCTCTTATTATAATACATATATTTTTTTGAAATATGATTAACAGCTTGTTCAGGATTGTGCTCAGTACCATTACGAATAAACATGCATCCAGAATTTTGTATATATTCCATCAAATGATCAATTTCTAATTGCATTTTCCTATTATCAGCAATGGCAAATACAATAAAGAACAGGAATATAAAGAGAGTCAGGATTTTCTTCACAATACTAAACCAATTAACCAATTAGTTATTATGATCAAATTATCATCTAAGTGTCTATATTATAATGCCCTTACATTGAGAACTTCAAGTATATTTTCAATAGACATACAGCAACATAGAAGAGCAAGAATCCTATTAGGGATTTTCTCATCCCCCTTTCCTACTGAAATAGATATTTAATAATAATTTCTTGTATATGCGCTAATATATTTGAAATCATGAGTTTAATATATCAAATAAAACCTTGACTGAATTATTATTCAAGTACAATGACTGACCTTATGTGATTAATTCTTTATGCTAGTGGGTTATAATAATTTGTTCAAATACTACATTATCTGATTGAACGAATTCTCAAGCACATCAGTGAGATAAGACACACGAATACATTTATGTGAAAACCTGCATTACAACAAAATAATCGGAGAAGCTTAATATAATTCCTGCGAAGATTCGTGTGAAGAAACATATACGCAATAAATATACATCCGATCATTCCAAAAGGCTTGAATCAATAAGTAGGTCGGCTCAGATTGCTTCTTATGCACCTCAGTTTATACCTCAGGGTACTCTTACCTTTCAGCCTAAGCATGGATAGAATCAGAGAGTTGTTTTCGGAAGTCATGCTGACTTCAATGTTTATCCCATTCTTTGTGATTGTGGAGTTAATTTGAACCATACCATTGAGAATCACAACCTAAAGGTGATGCTTAATAAATGAAAAATTTAAATATTACATAATTACAAATATTTAGAGTGAAAAGCTGTAACTGAATCCAGAGTTACTAAATAAGTAGTGACATTTTTATTTGTACTATCCAACATTTAACCTGACACTTTAATTTACATTTGTTGTCTGTAATTTATTATCCAGCATTATTCTATAGCAATATTCTTCGAATCTAGAAATGTTTGCATGGGCGTTTTTCCGTAACAATACTTACCAGTATGTGTCCTCTCATCATTATATTCTTTTATCCAATAGTCAAGATCTTCTTGTAACTCTTTTAAATCTCTGTATATTTTTTTTAAAAGCAAAGCGATAAAATTCATTCAACACAGTCTTATGAAATCTTTCACAAATGCCATTCGATTGAGGGCTTCTGGCTCTTGTTTTAGAATGACCAATATTCTCAATTGCTAAATACAACTGATCTCCATGGATTTCCATTTTCCTACAATATTCAGTCCCTCTATCAGTTAAGATCATCAAAAGGGGAATCTCTTGATCATCAAAAAATCGCAACATTCTATCGTTTGAAATATCCGCAGCTGTAATAGCAGTTTTAGTAGTGTAGAGTTTAGCAAAAGCAACCAATGTCTCCAGATCATGTGTTTGCCAAATATTCCTTACTCTACCTGGGGAAGCGAATAAGCCATCTTTCTTTAACTCGTTAGAAACCCACATTTGGCTATAAGCCGGACGATCAATGGCCATCCATAAACTGCATCTTCTATTATAGGATTGATCTTATTTTTAATATTAGGCTTCTCTCTGCTAATCTCTTTAAAGCTTCTTCACCCCCTTTCTCATAAAGTTCTGTAAATTTTCTGACTCGCTTCTCGTTCATTTTATCCTCCTCTTTGTTCTTCGGAGGTTTTACTAACTTAATCTTTCATTATAATGGTCTCATTTAATTGAAGCGATACAAAACGAGCAAGGAATAGCTTTATGGATTTTAATTACACGGAGTATGTTATGCTAATGGTCTTCTGAAGAGTATTTTCTTCTTTGTGTGGATTGAAATTTTTATAACTTATAGTTATATCGAATAACGCAAGCAGATATTTTGACTGAAAGCCTTATATGCCATAACTTCTAATTAATCATTAAATTTGGCAGCCAAAGGCTTATCTGCGGGAAGAAATAGATGATCAACATACCTAAGACCATAATAAGAAAGAATGGCGCGGTTCCCTTTATGATGGTTCCAAGCGGGGCCCTCGCAATTCCCTGAATTACAAAGAGGTTAAGTCCAACAGGCGGTGTGAGGAGTGCCATCTCCATGTTTAGGGTCATCAGCACGGCAAACCAAACACCATCATATCCGAGACCAATAATAATCGGATAGATTACCGGCAATGTAATCATCATTACAGAGGCGACCTCAAGAAATAGACCGAGTACAATAAACATTATCATAATAAAAGAGATTACCATCCATGGAGCAAAATTCACATCGTTCACAAAGGTCATCGCCTGTTGAGGGATCTGGAGAAGCGTGAGGAAGCGGCCCATAGTCAAGGCTCCTGCTATGATGATTATAATAAAACCTGCATTTCCTCCACATTCTCTCAACATGCGTGGTATATCACGGAGTCCGATTTTTCGTCTAATTATAACCATCACTATTGTATAAACAGATGCAATCCCACCGCATTCAAGAACCGTGAAGACACCTGTGAAAATGCCAGCTGTAATTATTATCGGAACCAGCAACACCCATACAGCATCTCTCATTGCCTTCCATCTCTCATCCCATGACCAGGCCTGCTCCTTTTCATAAGTTCCGGATCTCTTGCAAAAAATGACAGAGTAGATGCCGAATAACGTCACCATCATCAGGCCAGGAATCAAACCAGCTATCAACAACCTGCCCATCGACTCCTCGGTTACTGCAGCATACAGGATCATTGTGGCTGAAGGGGGTATCATTATTCCCAGTGTCGCTCCAGAACCTATGAGTCCATAGGAGAAGGAATGGCTATAGCTTCTCTTTAATAGTGAAGGGAGGGCAATAAGGCCGATTGTAGCAACCGTTGCCACGCTAGATATGGAGATTGCGGCAAAAAAGGCACAGGAAAATATAGTGGCAAGGCCCAAGCCCCCAGGTAGGCGGCCCATCCATTTAGCAAAAAGATCATATAACTCTTCACCAGCACCTGACATTTGAAGCACAAAACCCGTTAGAATAAACAAGGGAAGCGCTGCCAGGGAAAAATTTCCTAGAGTGCCGTATAGTATCTCAGGCACCTGTGTAAGCGCTAAGCTACCTCCATAGTGATAATAAAGCCCATACATGCCAATCAGTCCCAGTGTCGCGAATACAGGCACGCCGGCAAAGAGTAGGAGTAATAACATTAGGATCAATCCTGATATAGGACTAGAGGTGAGAAGGAAAGCTGAGTATCCCAAAAGGATAAAAAAAAGAATAATCAGCAGATATGATTTATCAAACCACCTGTCACCATTCTTTAAAAGTTCAAATTTTATCATATAAATGTTAGAGACTATGTCAGTAATTAGTTGGATGATTAAAAGTATGCAGCCAACAGGGAGAGCGAGCTTCATCGGCCATATGTAAGGCTCCCAAACACTGGGGAACCTTTCTTCAGTTATCAGAGAATGCCAGAATCCATCCCAGGAATAATAAATCAATAATATAGTAAATAAAAGGGTGATGCTTAGGGTGACTATGTTCCAATAGGCTGTAGTCTTTTCAGAGAAGTATGAGATTAGAATATCAACTCGGACATGCCTCTTCTCCTTCTGACAGAATCCCAATGTCATAAGGCAAAACCATACAAGAAAAATGACAACAAGCTCTATTGACCAAATCGTCGGGGAGTTAAAGAGTCTTCGTGAAATAATTTCGTATACTACTATTAGTATTATCAATAAAAGCAAGATCCCAGCAGTTAAACCCGTTCCAGCGGCTAATAAATCTGATGTCTTATCGAGTATTCGCTTCGCATTTTTCATCTCACATCTCCCCTTGTCGCATTTCACTTATTATTCAGATTTTGTTTCTTCTATCCAGCGATCGTACTGATTTATAAGCCTTTCTCCAAACTCTTTTAACGCAGCGCTTCTCAATGCTGGTTCTATTATTGGCTTCCAACTGGTGTTGTACTCTTTATGGGAGATTTGATTAATTTGGACCCCCTTCTCCTTGAGTTTAATAAAAGCTTCTTCTTCTTTATTGTAAACCTGCATATCACAGTATTCTGTAGCGTCTCTAGCTGCATCTATTATAATTTGCTGTAAATCAGCAGCCAGGTTATTCCACCATTTCACATTTGCGACAATGTGAAAATCGGCCATAGCTACCCTCAATATGAGGAGATGCTTAGCCACCTCGTGCCACTTTCGATCATAGAAGCTAGTGATTCCAGAGACCGCTCCATCAATTGTTCCTCGCTGAAGCGCCATATATACATCAGCAGAACTCATAACCACTGGTGCTCCTCCCAATGATCGCACTTCCGCTGCTGAAGATTTTGAAGGAATCCTGATCTTCATTCCCTTCATATCTCCAACCCTTCTTACTGGCTTTGTGAGGATGTAACCACCGCTGGAGTTGTAAAGGATGGGCGCAATGATCTTGCACATTCCCTTTTCTTCCATCAATCTTGACTGATATTGAAGCAAGGGGCCTCTTATGACACGGAGGTTATGGTCTCTATTGTCGTAGATTCTTGCAGAATAAGGATTTACTCTGGGAACAATGCCCTTCCACCAGGGGAGGAAGGTTTGAGCCATTTCAATGGTGCCAGTGGAAATAGCATGAGGAACCTCTGAGTCCTTCATGAGTTGACCGCCAGGGAAGTTTTTAAATACAAGATGGCCGTTACTTTTCCGATTTGCTTTATCACAGAATATATCAATCGCCTTTGATATATGATGACCTATTGGCATCTGACTGCAAATCTTTATTTCACTCACTTTCTCTTCCTGCTTAGAGCAGGTTGAAAGGCTTATAAATGCAAAAATTATTACAAATACTATGCTCCAGAGAGATGCCCTTCCCATTAGACTATTCATTTTCCCTCCACCTCGTGTTTTTATTTTTTGATATGTATAAATAATTAGGAATACTAATTATCATACATATCAAAAAAACAATTGTAAAAAAGTACAAATACTAATTTTTTTATGCTATTTCAATTATAATCCATACCTTACCCCTAACTGGGATCAAGATTAATCCTAATCACTTCATTTGTAGTTAGTAATATGTAAAATCAATTTTTTCACTACTCAATATTTCTTACACCGAAAAAATGGTTACTTTTCATTTTTTTCCTTGATTTATTGCTTAATCCAACTAGCGTCTTCTCTGTGTGAGAAAGTTTTTATTATTCAATAAGATTCACTTAGTAAAGTATCCAGGCAAATGTTACAATATCTTCACCCTTGGAGATAGTAATCAACTTCATCTATTTCATTAAGTCTTTACCCAAGGTGGGATTGATAGACATCAATTTATTGAATTTTTTCAGGATAATTGTAACGCTTTACTCTTATTATTTTTTAATTCTAAAAAGAATATTATACGGGAGGTCCTTATGCCAGGAGATCCGGTTTTAGTTGAAGTGAAGGATAGGATTGGTCAAATTACACTTAACCGACCAGAAAATCGTAATAGTATGGATTACGAGGTTTTGCCTGCATTTCGCGAGGCAATATTTAATCTGAAAAGTGATAGGGATCTTCGCTGTGTGATAATCACAGGCAGCGGAAAATCATTTTGTTCAGGCGCTGATTTTAAGAGCAGTATGAGTGTTGAGAATGATAAACGTATGCCACAAGAGGTTGTGATGGATTTTTACAGACCATTCCTTGATATTCAGGAGTTTGAAATACCAACGATTGCTGCCATGAATGGACATGCCATTGGAGGCGGATTCGGGCTTGCACTCATTTGTGATATTCGAATAGCAAATAAGAATTCAAAGTACGGCGCAAATTTTACTCGTCTTGGACTTCACTCAGGTATGGCAATCTCCTATATGCTTCCCAGGATTGTAGGACTGCCTGTAGCCAATGAGTTATTGTATACAGGTAGATTGATAAATGGTGATGAGGCTGCTAATATAGGATTGGCTAATTACTCCATGGAGGATAATAAGGTCTTGGATAAATCCTGGGAACTGGCAAGGGAAATTGAAGCCTGCGCGCCTGCGGCTGTTAGAATGATAAAAAGCTCTATCTATCGCGGTCTTGATTGGAATCCAACTAAAGCTGCGGAATACGAGTCTCATTGCCAATCGCGAACCTTCGAAATGGAGGATGCAAAGGAGGGAATTAGGGCCCTGCTTGAGAAAAGGAGTCCGAATTTTCAGGGTCAATAAACTAACTATAATGCGATTATATACAAAAATTTTTTTGGGTAAGCTGTGGGATGTTAAAGATAGCTAAATGAATTATCCGCTTTTTATATAATTTTACATCAATAATTATTGAATTTTTGAAATTTATAATCGCTACAAAGAGATACTGTAAACTATTTTTTTTTCACTTGATTTTTTATATGTGATTTTTATTGTTATTCATATTAATGAAAGGAGATAATAGATATGCGAAAAGTTAAAATAATCGGTGGAGCCATGAGTAAATTTGGGAAACTTATGGATCGAAATATGAAATCTATAGTGGCTGAGGCTGTTAATGGAGCCTTGAAGGATGCAAATATTACCAAAGAACAGCTTCAAGGTGCGTGGGTCGGCAATGCTGCTCAGGGTGTTTTGGATGGGCAGGAATGCATCAGAGGACAGGTTGTCTTAAGGAATATTGGTATAGGAGGAATACCTGTAGTAAATGTAGAAAACGCTTGCGCTTCCTCCTCCACAGCATTGAGAGGCGCTTGGGCTATGGTAGCATTGGGGGAGATGGATTTAGCATTAGTTCTTGGAATGGAGAAGATGTACTTTGAGGATCGCAGCAAGGTTTTCCCAGCCTTTTTTGGTTCCATGGACGTAGAGATGCTTCCCCAGCTTATGGCAGAATTCCAAAAGATGGAAGAGGAGATACAAAAAAAGCAAGCTGCCAAAGGCGAAGGCACTAAGAAGAAATCCGGGCAACGCACAGTATTTATGGATGTCTATGCTATGATGGCACGTCAGCATATGGACAAATATGGCACCACACAGAGACAATTGGCTGTAATAGCCTCAAAGAACCACAATCATTCATCAATGAATCCTCTTGCTCAATATCAGACCAAATTTACCGTTGAAGAGGTTCTCGAGGCTCCAGAGGTAGCGTGGCCTCTTACTCGACCTATGTGCTCTCCAATCGGGGATGGCGCGGCTGCAGTTATTGTATGCTCTGAAGACTTCGCCAAAAAGATTGGCGCCAGCAATGCTGTGGAAGTTGCTGCATGCATGCTAACCAGCGGCAAGGACCCTGATATGGGTGGAGATAAATCCCTGCAGGAATTAGCTAAGAGCTCTTATGAAAAAGCGGGTATTGGCCCAGAGGATATTGATCTTGCTGAGGTTCACGATGCTACAGCTATTGGCGAACTCTATGCCACAGAGGAATTGGGATTCTGCCCAATTGGCGAGGGTGGAGCTTTTGCTGAGGCCGGTCATACAACACTGGGAGGGAAAATTCCAGTAAATGTGTCCGGTGGGTTGGAATCGCAGGGGCATCCAATAGGCGCTACCGGTATACGACAGGTGACAGAGGTCTATTGGCATCTATCAGACAAGGTTGGCGAGAGGCAGGTGAAGGGAGCCAAGGTAGGGCTAACTCAAAATGCAGGCGGAACTGTCGGTGGCTCAGAGGGAGCGCTTTCTATAACCATCCTTAAGAGATGATAGCTGTATCTTAATCCATGATTTAAAACATTTTATTTATCTTAAGAAATCCATCAGCGTTGGCATAATTGTCTTTGCTCCAACTGCCAACGCATATTGATGAACGCTCTCCAGCCATTTGAAGTTCATAATCGTCTCAGGGATGTCTATCCCTTCAGACTTTGAGAGTATCTCAAGGACATTGGATTTTGTATACTCTGCCCTCTTGGCTAATTCATCAACCCTGTTCTGTTTAGCACCAATTGATGCAATGTGTTTCAAAATATTATCCAGAGCCATATCAATGAGGCCAATATCTCTACCGCCTACAAGTTCCTTGTCTCCACGCACAAGATCATCCCTGAGCTGAATGAGCATTTCGAAGATTGACATGCCTCCAATCGTAACCGTTGGGTCAATGTTATTTGGAGGATTTGGAAATTCAGTACTGATAAGGCCTATATCTTTCAACACCCTACCGCTGCCGGCATCCTCCAGCCATATATCATGTGGAGCTGTGGTTTCAAGTATTATATTATTTCTACCACCTTTTGAAGCCTTCACATTTAAGGCTGCATTATTGATCTTATCTATGATTAAGTCAAGGTTATCACCTGCTGAAATGTTAATCTCCTTGCCATCAATTCTTATTGCTTGATTAGTTTCTGAGCTATAGTTAGTCGCATCCTTATTAGAAGTTAGTATTTGATTTGTGGCCCAGAATACCACATTCCCAGGAATATTTATATCCATGTATTCGCCCTTTGCGACTTCCCTCTTCTGCCTGCCTATATCTCCCCTATACTCCACACCAATCATTGCGTCTCCCTGATTTCCAGCAGTAATAGTCTGATAAACCGGCACAAAGGGGTGCGGGGTTTCCTCAGTGCCTGTCTGATAACCTCCAAATATAGACCTCCCAGTGGGACTCTTGCTATTCGCAATTGTTACAATTTCCTCAAGTAGTTCATTTATCTCTGTTGCTGCAGCCTCCTTCAACTCAAAGGATGTGTATATTCCATTTGCCCCCTGCACAGATAGCACCCTTACCCTATGGAATATTCTCATAGCGGATTGAAGTGCGATATCAGCTCCATCCAATGCGGATTTACTCTCGTTTATATTATCAATAAATTGACTAATCTCAGTTATTCTAGTCTGGTATAACATCTGATTTGTAGTAGCGATTGGATTATCTCTGGGGATCCTAACATTTTTTCCTGTGGAAAGCTTTTCCTGAACCTCATCCATGATGAACTGATGTTTGTTTAGGTTAAACTTAACCGTATTGTTTATCATCTGATTCGTTACTCTATACATACCCTTAAGCCCCCATCCTGATTATTGTATCGAGCATCTTATCAAAGGTCGATATCACCCTTGCCGTTGCGTTATACCCATGCTGGAAAGCCACCATGTTTGTCATCTCCTCATCGAGATTTATGCCTGATATCGATTCTCGAAGATTTGTCAAATTTTTTAGCAGGGTATTTTGATTCTTAATGCGATCCTCTGCCTCCTCTCCCTGCGCGCCGATTCTTGAAACCAGCGATGTATAGAAGTCATTAAAGGTTGTATTTGCATCTATCATTGCATTCTTATGCCGAAGGTTCGCAATTCGAAGAGCGTTTGTTCCATCCCCGATTCCATTGGTATTGTTAAAATCACCGGTTCCGCCAATATCTTGACCTTGAGAAGCGGCTATTTTATCTATGTCATTAAAAATACCCTCGGACAGTGTAATATATGATGCCGGATTATAGCGGGGGGTGATTGTGATATGCTCTCTATCCGGCAGGAATTTAACTATATCGTTAACTCTCCTGTAATCGAATGCCCCCTGCGCCCCGCTCTGCTTCAGTATGCCCGTTAGCCCAACCAAAAACTGCCCAGAGTCCTCAATATGCCTTATTATAAAGTTCTTTTTATCCAAATCCTTGGCAATTGTTGCTTTCAGAGCAAGCTCACTATTGTGGTTAATGTAGGCTACAACACCCAACTTGGCATCATTTATCTTTTTTATAACAGTATACACAGTATCGCTTCTCGCATAATCAATCTGTGCATCCATCTCAAATTCGTCGTTAGTTGCGAATGTCAATGTGCCAGTTATTCCAATAGCTGCGGAGGCATCAACTTTGTTGTTCCCTGATACCTTGTATATGGCTGTAACATCCTCAACGCCATCATTATTCAGATCGTGATTCCCCTCAACATTATCGGATATGTCAATATGCCTGAAGAAATCCGCGTTGGTTGTGCCGCTTCTGCCAAAACCATCCCTATGTATTTCGTTGGTCAGGTCTACGAGATTTATAGCAAATGCATTGATGTCGTTTATATTATCTCTTAATATTCTATCCCGAACCTCTATCAGACCAGCAAGCTCGCCGCCTTCCGGATTTATTTCCCTTCCGGTATCCCCCCATACAACCGTATAATATCCATGGTTGTCATGGTCTAAGGCAACCGCTAGTGGTCTTATCACCTCGCCCTGTACGAGATTTTCCAAACCCTGATACACTATCAACTCATCTCTATCGCTTCTGCCCACAGAGATGTTTATAATCTCAGACAGCTTCTCAATTAGGGCATCCCGTCGATCCTTCAAATCATTGGGATTGTCGCCCACTGCCTCAGCCTTTAGTATCCTTTCGTTGAGGTCTCTTATATCCCTGGCGTATACATTTATCTGTTCTACCTTATGTTTAACCTGCCTGTTTGCATCCTGTTGCAGATCGTACAATTGCCTGTATATATGTCTAACATCATTGGATAGGTTAACAGCCTTTTCCTTAACAACCTCCCGAGTTGACCTCTCCTCAGGATATTTTGATAATTCTTCCCAGCCTTTCCACAGCTCATCAAGGCGACTCCTAATAGACAGATCCGATGGTTCATTATAGACGATCTCAATTTGGTATAAAAAATCGTTCTTTGTTTTCCAGTAACCCATCACATCCTTCTCTATGACAATCCTGTCATCCACAAAGCTATCCCTCACCCTCTCAATTGATGAGATCACAGAACCCTGTCCAATATTTCCTGGCGTGTTTGCCCTGTTCAGGGCAGGGACATATAGCGGATCAGCGGCTGTTATGATTACCCTCTGTCTTGAATACTCCTCATTAGCGGCGTTTGATATATTATGTCCTGTCACATGAAGCGCCCGTTGATGTGACATGAGCCCCTTTTTGCCTATCTCAATGCCCATAAATGTGGAATTCATAAGATCACTCCCTTATATTATTTGATTAAATAATAATGGGTCTTCTATACATGTTTTTTCTATTCCCTTCTCATCATATCCATTCTTTAATATAATTGATTGTTTTAATTCAAGTAAGGATATATTAAAGAATTCGAGGTTATCTTTTATCATCCTTTGGTTTGTCTCCTGGAGGGATTTCATCATCTGAATAATTTTCTTAAGCTCCTTACCCTTCTCAAGAATACAATTAGACGAGTTCTCATCTACACAGCTCAAGTTTTTAAGACTAATATCCTTGGATGTAACATCCGGCCAAAGGATGGGTTTATACTCTTCAATAATACTGATTCGGTTTAACTCAAGAAGTTCTATTGCTTTGATGAATTTTTCCTGCGAAGAGGATATGGACTCGAGGGCTTTACCATCTTTCTTAATGATTGCCTTACTCTTATCCTCTTCAAGCATGTAAAGTTGTTTGAAGATGGATATCTCTTCACCTAATACCCTTTTGATAGCAATTATGAGATTTGTCATATTTCCATCCATGAAATATATTATAAAATTCCTTTTATATGCTAGTATATCGGAAGAAAATAAAATGTAGATAAGAATTTTTAAACAATGTCTGCAATTTATAGATACGAAAAGCAATATCTTTTGCGATGAACAAGATTAGGTCATAATAATACTTCACTTACATATTTTTCAGTAGTGATAATCATGCAGTGCCCGCTTTTGCATTAGGTCTTTACAGTCCTTGACTACCAACACTTCTTGGGGTACCGGATAAAAAAGGATAATGCGTTTAATATTTATCAAATCTATTATATTTACTGATGGATCAATAACAGGAAATGACGCTTTGTCATTAAGATCATGAAATATCTAACAAAAAGGAATACTGCTGATATATATCCGTTGTCACCTATGCAACAGGGAATGCTGTTTCATTCCTTATTTGAAAAAGATTCCTCAGCATATTTCGATCAATTTGGATGTTATATTGATGGTAAATTGAATATAAAATACATAGAGGAGGCATGGAATCATTTAATAAATAAGAATCCGATATTTAGGACAGTCTTTAACTGGGAAGTTGCAGATGAACCTTTACAAATAGTTTTGAAGGAAATGCCTATAAGACTTATAATAAATACTACCTGCTATGGAGTTGTCATCATATTTTATTAGATGGATGGAGCATGTCGCATATTATAGGGGATATGTTAATTATTTATAATGCCTTGAAAAATAATGAAGTTCTCCCTGAAATAAATAGACCTCCTTACAAGTACTATATCTTATGGCTAAGCAAGCAAAACATAGAAAAGGGAATGGAATACTGGAGGGAATACCTTACAGGATATGAACAAATAGCGACTTTACCAAAGATCCAAAAGCAAAAAAAAGATGAATATAGAGCGAAAGAATACAAATTTATTATAGATGAGGAATTGACAACCAGTTTAAATAACATTGCCAAAGCTAATCATACAACAATTAATATAGTATTTAAGACGATCTGGGGGATATCACTCCAAAAATATAACAATACAGATGATGTTGTGTATGGCACAGTAGTGTCTGCTCGAACTGCAGAAATTGAAGATATAGAAAAAATAATTGGATTATTATTGAATACTCTACCTGTAAGGATAAAAGCAGAGAAAGGGTATAGTTTTACTCAACTTTTACAAATAGTGCATCAGAATACAACAACATCATTAGGATATGAATACTGCCCATTATATCTCATACAATCACTTTTTTCAACTAATAGAAGCTTAATGGATCATATATTGGCATTTGAAAATTATCCAAGCGAGGAGATTGTTAGACTGTTTTTTATTAATGGAGAACTAAAGGACCGGATTGGCTATAGCATAGAGCATATAAGTATTTACAAACAGACTAATTATGATTTTAATATTATTGTTTTTCCAGGCGATAATTTAAATGTTATATTTTACTATAATTCCCTAGTTTACGAGAAAGATACTATCAAAAAGATAGCAAATCATATAAGTTATGGGTATAATAACGATTATAAAATATTATTTGAATTAAACGATTGTGGAAAGAATAAAAAAATATCCATTATCTGTATTCCATATGCAGGTGGGGTAGGCACAGCATATCAAAACCTAGCATGTGAGATTTCTTCCCTGAATGACAGGATCGCATTATATTCAATCGCTCTGCCGGGGTATGATATATCATATGAGGAAACTTGTGGCAATTTTATTCAAAAAATTGCTATAGAATGCGTCAAGGAAATAACAAATAATATATCAACTCCTATTATCGTTTATGGAAATTGTGCAGGCAGCGCTTTAGCTTTAGAGATTTCAAAATTGATTCAGCAAACAGAGGGAGAACTGGTCTGTGTAATCCTGGGGGCGGCTATTTTAATTTCAAGGACTTCAAATATTATACAATTTATTAATCCCTGGAAATATATTAGTGATAAAAGAATATACAAAATTATGAAAAATCTTGGCGCTTTCAGTGAGGATGTATCCAGTGAGACGTTAAACATTATTATAAAAAAATTTAGACGAGATACTGATATTGCTTTCAAATATTTTACTGAAATATACAATAAACATGATCAGGTTAAATTGAATGTGCCAATTTATAATATAATTGGCAATGTTGATTCATTTACCAAGAAATATAAAAAAGATTCGATAATTGGTGACTGTTTTCTGACTCAGTTGAACTTATTGAAGTTGAAGATGGCGGGCATTATTTTGTTATTGATAAGCCATCTATAGTGGCAAAGATTATTAACGAAATAATAACACAAAAATATAAAATGGAAGTGCCTTCGGAATTTAGTTTTTGATGCCTAGAAGTGTTACTTCCCGCACTGTTAGTTGTAATACCCTCGATCTCCAGCTTTAAATTGCGTTATCCTATTCTTTTGAATCATTCATAACTATAACAAAAATTACTTGATAACATCCCTTCATACTCCATCGATGTTTACCCATTCAATTTCACCTTCCAATATTTGTTAAGGTGGATAAAATAACAAGAAGAGCTGGTGAGAGTTTCATTACATATGTTTAATCATTGCTGAATATACCATATCAACGGTTATATCATTCATACACCTAAAGTGCTCTTTCGGACATGCCAAACGCCCCTTCGCGCTGCAGGGACGGCAATTCAATGATATCTGAATTACATCATCCTCCATATTATAGGGGAAAAATCCCAACTCTTCTGTTGTTGATCCAAAAATGGCGATCACAGGAATTGAAACAGATCCGCCTATATGCATCACACCAGTATCATTGGTGATAAGACAGTCCGAAATTGAAAGAGCCATTGCTGTCTCTAGGAGGGATAATTTTCCGGCAAGCGAAATTGCTTTATGGCCGATCCCTGTAGCTATCTTCTCAGACCTCAGTTTATCCCTCTCTCCACCAAGCACAAAAATCCTGGATCCCTTCTTTTCAGATATTCTACATCCAAGCTCAATAAATTTTGAATCTCCCCATTCCTTAGTGTTCCATTTCGCAAAGGGCATAATGGATACAATCATTTCTCTATCCCTCTGTATCACACCCTTCTCTATTCTTATTATACTACTAGTAATATCAGGATTTTGAGAAAGATTGTTCCTAAGTTTTATGCTGATCCCCACTAAGGCATTTGCTAATTTATCATTATCAATCCATATCTCTGTTTTACCCTCCAGTGAGATATCCAGTAATCTAGCAACATCAAAATATCTATTTATTATTGAATAGGGTTTGTTGTATAGATTTATCCCTGCATTTATTAGCAATAATCTCTTGATATAGCGCTTCTTTAATGCTTGCTTAGCAACAGCTTTAATAAATCTCCTGAAGATAAGGCTTCGTAGGCTTCTATGCAGGTCAAGGATATGTGTGTATCCATTATCTCGAAGCTTTGCTACTCCCTTGATTAAGCCTGCATATCCTTCATCTCTGTTTATTAAAATTAATCTATCTATGTAGGGATTATACTTCAATATGCTGCTGTATTCATCCAGGGTTAGATAATCGATCAAGGCATTGGGATATTTCTTTTTAATGGATCTGATTAGGGGAGTTGTGAGAACTATATCTCCTATTGAGCTGAATCGAATAATTAATATTCTGAGATGCCTGTTACTTGCCGGAGGTATAATACTTATCCCTTTTATTAGTGTCAAGATCGGGCCTTAATTGATTTGCGTTGTGTAGATAAACATGGATCATGCTTTCCTGATCTTTATCTGAGTTTACATGCATAAGCACCCTTATACAATTTTTTAAACTCCCCTTTATTGGAATCTCCCTAGTGCATAGTAGTGGTGTATAAATCCACCCTAAATCGCGAGCAGCTACTGCAGGGAACTCCGCATTAATATCATCAGTCACTGAGAGTATAACCGATGCTATATCTTGTAGATCGATGTCATTTTTTTCGACAATCAATTCTAATAACTCACTTGTTTTTTCAACAATCTCTTCTCTTATATTCGACTTCACAGTGGTAGCGCCTCTTACTCCCCTAACAGCCATATATTACTCCTCCATAATTTGTATGTCGCTGCCTATTGATTTCATCAGTTGCAAAAAATTTGGAAAGGTTATTGAGACTGATTCAGCGGTGTCTATAATCGTTTCTCCATTAGCCATCAGTCCTGCCAGTGATAGCGACATAACAACACGGTGATCGCTATGCCCATCTACTTTAGCTCCTTTCAGGTCGCACCTCTTAATAATTATTCCATCATCAAGTTCCTCAACATCAGCTCCCATCTTCTTTAACTCATCATTCATCACCGAAATTCTATCGGTTTCCTTTAATCTGGCTTGAGGCACATTGACAAGTCTTGTCTCGCCGTCTGCAATGCATCCAGCTACTGCAAGCGCTGGCAGCGAATCTGGGATAGAATTCAGATCAAAGGTACCACCCTTAAGTTTGCCCCCGTCTATTCTTATAAAATTATCCCCAATCTCAATTTTAGCTCCCATCTCTTTTAATATATCAATAACCTCCTTGTCTCCTTGAGTATCGTTAAAATCTAGACCTTTCAAAATTAGTTCCGAACCTGTAATTGCCGCAGCTACAAGTGGGAACGTTGCAGAGGAAAAATCAGCTGGAATTTGTTCGCTGAAGGCCATATATCCTTGATTTCCAGTTATATGGAACTCCTTGAAATCCTTATTAGCATATTTAATGCCTAATTTATCCAACCAGCCAAGTGTCATTACAACATAGGGCATTTCATTTAAAAGAGGTACTTTTATGATGGTATTATCACTGGCAAGCGGGGACGCGATCAAAAGGGATGTCAGATACTGTGAGGTCACAGCTTTAATACTCGTTTCTCCCCCCCTTATTTTCCCCTTAATGATAATTGGAGGCTTTCCATTACCTCTCGTTGAAAAAGCATTACCCCTTAGGTCTGTGATAGATTTCAAAAGCGCATCTGCTGGGCGATTTCTCATCTGATGGTCACCGGTAAATACTGTAAATCCTTTCACAAGGGATGCAAGGCCAAGACCAATGTAAAGCGAGGTTCCGGAATTCCCAATATCAACAATATCAGAGGGGATATCCAATTCTCCACCCTTACCCTTTACCCTCCAACTGTTCTCCTCAATACATACCTCCGCTCCAAATCTCTCTACCATATCAATACATGATCTTGTATCAGCAGAATTTAAGGGGTGTTTTATGATTGACTCTCCCTCTGCAAGTAAAGCAAAGGCAAGTGCCCGTATTGTGTGTGATTTGGATCCTGGTATATTAACTGCTCCATGGAGCTTAGATGGTTTAACTAAAAACTTCATTATTAGATCTTTATTATATTATTCATCTAATTTCAATAAGTATATAAATTCTATCATATGTAATAATAAGGGCGGGTGCAAAAACACATAACCAGATTCAGACAAAACCTTTTAGTTATTTTGTCAATTGATTAATGTATTAGTCTATAAAAAGTAGTTCTCTTTATTTGTATTACGGAAATATAATTATAGTCAATATAGACGAATATTCATAAAAAATATAAATTGAATAAATTCAACATATCAGTTTTATATGAAAAAAGCGTTTTATATTTTTATTGACTTTCATCTAATTCTCAGTTAATATAAATAATCATTAAATATTAATGTGAGGGTGAGAAGCAATGGCTAAACCATTATTAGGTGAACTGTTACTAGAGGGTGGAGAAATAACCCAGGAGCAACTTGACCATGGCTTGGAAATTCAGAGTAAAGATGGCGGACTCATCGGTATAATATTAACAAATCTGGGATATATAACCGAAAAAACTCTCGTTAAATATCTAGCCATGCAAGCGGAGAAGGTTGTGAAGACAAAATAAGGTTATGAACATGAGGGTTAGGTTGTTATCAATACCTCTACACTTCAATTTCCTCAAGCCAGCCAAACCTGTCCTCATACTCTCCCCTTTGAATATTGGTTAATCGATTATAAAGGCGAGTAATCACCGGGCCAGCGTCATTATCATAGGGAAAATCATAATCTCTGCCTCTATAATGAATGCAACTAATGGGAGTTATAACTGCGGCAGTTCCCACAGCCCCAACCTCATTAAAGGTATCTATCTCTTCTATCGCAATGGGTCTCTTCTCAACACTCATTCCTAAATCTTCTGCTATTGTTGCCAGGCTCCTATTCGTAATGCTCTGTAATATCGTTTCAGAGTGAGGGGTTAGATATCTATCTTCAGAGATGGCAATAAAGTTTGAGGTGCTAAATTCGTCTATATATTTTTTCTCTTTAGGATCAAGATAGAGTACAATAGGATAACCCCTCGCTTTCCCATATTCACTGCCGACTAGTCCAGCCGCATAATTGCCGCCAACTTTACAATCGCCTACCCCCTTGGGGGCAGTTCTGTCGTATTCCTCCACAACCAGAGCCCTAACAGGTTTAAATCCTCCTTTGTAATAGGGACCAACTGGAGAGACAAAAACTGTAAAGATGTATTCCTTAGCTGGACCCAGCCCAACCTGAGGGCCTATACCAATGATAAGTGGTCTAACATAAAGGGTAGCACCTGTCTCATAGGGAGGGATAAATCTATTATTTTCTGAGACAACCCATTTGATTGATTCTATAAAGATATCAAGGGGGACTGGCGGAATACTAATTTTGTTACAACTGTGTTGAAATCTTATTGCATTTTCCATTGGACGGAAGGCTACAATCCGTCCATCTACAGTCTCAAAAACCTTCAGGCCCTCAAAAGCCTGTTGAGCATAATGAATACAGGGATCAGCTATATGCAGATTGATTGTCTCATCTGAGGTAATCTCTCCCTCTGACCATTTTCCATCTTTATAGTGATATCGTACATTATAATCGGTTTTTATGTATCCAAAGGGAAGATTTTCCCAATCCAAATCCGCTCTCTTTATCTTTAGTCTATTCATTATGCCTGCCTTCTTCCATGCCTTTCAATAAATGTAATAGTAATTATATCTAATAATTTTTCCACAAAAAATGTCAAGTGCATTCGGTCTAAAATATAACGTTATCAATTACTATTTATAGTAATAACCCAAGTATTAAATTGACAGTAATGTTTTTTATTTATTAATATTTAATAATTCATAGTTCATAATATAGCTAATATTATCAAAATCTTGGCTATTATCAAGAAGAAATAATAATCCATATTGATCTCCCATCTTCCATACAACCTTCGCTTGCAATACTATTTCCTTTTTGCCACCGATATGTAGAAAGATTATATCATTCTTATTTATATTATTTTTCGATAATATGCAAGACCCTGTAATAGAAATGTTTTTAAGCATACACTCGATCTTGTTGTTCTCTTCACCTGGGAAATAATAATAATCTCTTGTTACTGATATCCGTTCATTCTTGCGCCTCTCTGCAGTCATTTTACTTTTTCTTGCCCCCTTTATACTAATTGTATCACAATATGTAACAGATATTGAAATAAATAAAACTAACTCAAAGCAGATTATTGAAAAAATATAATCATCACATCGGTGTATCAATACCTGCTTTTATAATAATCTATTAACGAATATAGAATATTTAGATAGGATATATATCTATCAGGATAGATATTGCCCATATCCACCTGTCTCTTTACCTCACAGGAAGGCTCATGATCATGAGTGCAAGGCTTAAACTCACATAAGTCAGCATACTTCCTAAATTCACTGAAATATTGTCCTAACTCATGTGGCTCAATATCCATTAGACCAAATTCTTTTACTCCAGGAGTATCAATTATAAATGTCTCATTGGGCATGATGATCATCTCAACATTGGCTGTGGTATGTTTTCCCTTTCTTGTCTTAATAGATACATCCGAGGTTCTGAGTTTTAAACCCGGATTTAGGTAGTTTATAGCGCTGGTCTTCCCCACTCCTGAACTTCCAACAAAAAGCGAAACCTTGCCTTTCAATAACTTAGTCAGATCATTCATGCCCTCGCCAGTGATTGCGCTAACCATGCAAATACCAATTTTAGCTTCAGCATAATAATTTTTTATATATTTAATGGTTTCCCTGTTTGCTAAATCAATCTTATTTATACATAGCAGAATGCCGATTCCCTCTTTTTCTCCACGTACAATAATTCTATCAACAAATCTAAAATTAAATTTTGGATTATTAAAGGATTGTATTATAACAATGTGATCAAGATTACTTGCAATGATATCCTCTTTTCTATTCTTCCCCTTCTCCTTTCTTGAAAAGATGTTCCTCCTTGTTTGGATTTCATTAATTACACCAGTTCCATCATTGTTTAAATCAAATCTCACGAAATCGCCTACAGCTGCAGGATTTGAATAATGGAGCATCTCTTTGTCTTTTCGAATTCTTCCCCTCAATACACAATTGATTTTCTTGTTATTCCATTGAACTGTATAGTAGGCTCCATATATCTTAATAATCATTCCTAAGACATCTTTCATATAATATATTTCATAATCAATTTATTAGTAAAATAAAAAAGCTGGGAAGGATCCCAGCTTATCATACCGAAACAAATAGAAGATATCATAAATATTATATGAATTAATTAGTACTATTCTTTTGGCACAACCTTAAATGTAACTCTTCTCTGTTTTGGTGATCTCGGGTCTTCGGTATATAATAAATCAGATGAACCAACACCCTTATAGGTTAATTTTGATGAATTAATTCCAGCATTTTGAAGTGCATTAAATACTGTTCGAGCCCTATCATTTGATATCTTTATGTTTCCGGGCTTATTCCCAACAGGCTCTTCTGGTCCACTTGCATCTGCATGACCTGTCACCTGGAGCACATAACCCTCTGGAATCTTGGTAATTACATCCTCCACAATTGGCTTGGCTGCTTCAGCCCAATCCCTCCATTCCTGCGATGGGAGTCTTGAACTCTTGTAACCAAATCCACCAATTGGAAATCTAGTTAACTGTTCATTTTGATTAGAAATCATTACATTGGGATCTACTATGTCTTTTTTGACAACTTCCTTCTTTGAAGCACAACCTATTGTCCAAACTAGAATGATGGATAATAATAGAATTAAATTCTTTTTCACTTATACCTCCTTAATTACTAAATAATTAAATTTTTAATATAATTTACTACTAATATACTGATTTTCAATAGAGATTCTGTAGGCTAAATAAATATAAATAATTATGTCAAGGAAAAATCTAAAAAAAATATGAAACCTCTCATGGTAGTAATAATTACTCATACTTATTGACTTCTATTCATAGCTTGAGGTTCATAAGCAACTTGCTTTCTGCTATCAGTGTGGATAGATAATATATTTTTTCGAGTATAAATTGATAGATATTACAAAAAAATGCTAAAGTATATTTAACAAATAGCCGATACTCAGTAGAGCAAGGTGCAGTATAGTAACTCCCTCCCGTTTATACTATATTGTAATCTTGGCACTGCATAACAAAATAACCTTTATGGTGAAGGCAGAATAGCCGCCCAGCTATTCTGCCTTTTTTTATTTATTATTATTGATAATTGTATCATAAAATTTACTTATGATTTATAATAAAAAACAATTTCATCAATATTCATAGGTAAAAATAGATAATTGAAAAGAGGTAGCTACAATTGTGCTTATTTCTAAATGGCTTAGCATATCTATATAGGGGATCATAAAAACTTTAAAATATTGAAAAAATGTGAGATTTATACATCTATACCATATAATGAATATCATTACAAGGATATAGGTCTTAAAAATTATGTTAAAATATTGCCCAAACTGTAGATCTGAGAAGATAGGTTATGACGGATTCAAGCTATATTCCTGCCCAAATTGTCTCTGGACATATTATCAAAACGCTTCAGCAGCAGTAATGGCAATTCTCGAATATCAAGGAAAAATACTTTTTACAATTAGAGCAAAAAATCCGGCAAAGGATAAATTAGATTTTCCCGGTGGCTTTATTGATCCTGGAGAGAATGCAGAAATGGCTATAGAAAGAGAGATAAAAGAGGAATTGGATATACAAGATTTACAATTCACTTATCTAGGCTCAGCTGCAAATAATTATGAATATAAAGACATTATTTATTCAACTTGTGATTTGATATTTACTGCTATTATTAAAAGCCTTCCTCGTGACTTTCAGCGGTCAGAGATAAAGGATATAGTTTTGTTAAATGTAAATGAGATAAAATATTATAACTTAGCATTTCCCTCAGTGAAGAGAGGAATTGAATTGTATTTAAATAAATTATCTGTAACTACTCAGCAATAGTCAGTAGCTAAATTGCAAATATATTTGATTTCCTTTAAAGATTTCATGAATTGCTTCAATTACATGTGTAATAGTTAAGATAATATCTGACATTCCGATAATAATACTGACACTTATTCCCCCCGGGGGGAATAAGTGTCAGTTTTCGGCAAATACAATTATGAGGAGTGTATATGAACCAAGAAGACAAA
>JAXHTS010000075.1 GCA_034190085.1 Spirochaetota bacterium | reverse complement strand
ATTTTTCCTCCTGTAGCATATTTTTGTTCAGGAGGAAAAATTTTTAACTTCTTCTAAACTAATAATTTTTTAAGCTAATAATAGGTGGAACTCTTCCAAACTTACCAGCATAGCTGGTAGTCAAATTTATAATTTATGTAAATTTTAAAGAATTACATCCGTGTAATTCTTTAAAATTCCGATGCGCTAAAATATGCAGGACATATGTATCCGATTAGAGGATTGTGTGTCACAATTTTGAATGATTTGGATTGAATGTACTGTTATCAAAATATGAGGTGTATTATATTCAATACTTGAATGAAATCCTGCATGTAATATTACAACATTGTATCCTACTAGGACATTATAACAAACTCAACCTGCTTTATACAGAAATCTCGATCTCTTTAATTTTTGCTGACATTTGTTGCTCAAGAATATTATATATAAAATCATGTATCTTATCTCTTTCCTTATATGTCTTTCTATAGTCGAACATAATGACATAAAGGTCATTGCCATCTATTTTTCTTTCACCTGCTATCTGACCGGCGACTTTGGATATATAACCTTTCAGATTTAACAGTATATCATTCAAATAGATGCCGGATGATAATTCGATATTATGATTAAACATACATAACATCCCTGCTGAACTTATATCAACCACACGTCCTTGAAATAAATCTTTTCCCAATTTTATACTAAATAAAGCCTTATAGATATTCTTACATTTTACTCTTAAATATTTTCTTCTTCCCCGCGCATTCTGGCTATTTAATATGTTAATAATACTATTAGTACATTTATCCAATCCATTATCAATGCATATATATCCACCTGGAATATTTAGATTTGATAAATCAGTCTGTAAAAACTCATCGTTTCCATTCGTTGTAATAACCCCCGCTATGATTGTATCTGTTGTAGGGTTTTCAAGTATTGATTCTATATACAGCATCCAATCATGATGATTAAGCTTAAAATCTATATTAACATATAATATCGAATTACTGAATTCATCAAAAAGGTTGATCGCTGACAAATGATTATTGAGAGGATATGCCTCATATTCATTTTTAATCAAATATTTAATAATATGCTTTCCCTGAGGGATATGAGGATAGAGAAAGAATGTTTTTTTCCCTTCAATTATATTAGTTGAAATATTCAAAATGTTATATCCCTATTATTGCCTTTGGAAGAAGATGTTTTTAGTAAATTAAATATATTTCACAGGTTTTTTTATTGGATAGATTAATATATATTAAATATTTGATTTTTCAAGAAAAATTCTATTTTTTCATTACCTCCTGTGAGGGTAGCAAATTAAATTTTTGAATACTCCAGCTACAGTAATCTTCGGTTCATGCAGCATTTTTATCCTCAAAACGTCTTAATTAATTATCCTTTCCCGCCCACATGGGTGCCTAGACCTATTTGATTTACATTTATATGCTTTGCTGATGTATATTTTGTTTTATTCGGGAATTATGTGATGGAATAATGTCAAAAATTAACTAAATTGATCTGAGTCATTAACACATTATGGATTTTTGTCAGGGAATATTAAAACCTACTCAGTTATGAAGGCAGGATAATGAAAATCCCTGAGAATTCAGGCTTTTAACGGTTTGCGAAGTCTTCCCAAAAGGTGTATTAGCGAGAGGAATCCGAAATGGAAATGTAAGATTTCGATCCATTAGTCCCCGGTCTAATTTCAGCTCTTCAGAGATTTCAGCCAAGCAAGTTCAGCTTTTAGATGATTTTCTACGTACGTAAAGAGGTGCATCTGTGAACTACTCTCTGGGACATTGGATTCCTCATCAATTTTCTTTTTAATATATGATAATTTATCCTTGATTGTAGCTGTTCTTTCGTAAATAAACTGCTCCTTCTGTTCCTGCGTAAGGGAATTGTAGAACATCAACACAATATCAATGTCAAAATGGATAAGGTTGTTATCAAAATATTGTTTTAACATCTTCCTAAAGTGTTTTCTGCCAGAGGGTACTATTTGATAAATATATCTTTCTGGATTACCGCCCTTTTTCTCAGCTCCTACCCTTTTTACCCAACCATTTTTTACAGCCTTTTTAATCGCATAATATATGGAACCAAATTTTATATCAAAATAGTCCTCTATTCTATCAACAATTTTTTTCTTAATCTCATACCCATATAAATTTTGTTCCATGAGTAATCCTAAAATTGTAATTTCTATTTTCATTGCAGGCTCCAATATTTATCAATTTTTTAATTATCAACAAGATCTTTATATGTCAGTATTATTCTAAAGGTTGCCCTACTCATACTTTTTTAGCCGAGTATATTGTTTCATACTAGGTTAATTATCAGTTTATGATCGTTCTAAATCATTACTTCCAAAAATATTCTCAAGAAATTAACTATGTATTTTGTTCTTATTTTATTAAGATTATTTTGAATATTTTAAGTACATTATACATCATTAAAATAAAAAATCAACAAAAAAAGTATTTTCTAAAAGACATAAGCCATGACTCAAATAAACATATACAATGATTCATGACATTTTTTAGATATATAAGAATTTTATCATTCGTGTCTCAATTGCTTTCCCTATAATACTGGTAAAAGCCATACAGATTATAAATATTGATACCTGATCATTTGAATATACACATAAATATTTTACATTTATGATGAATAAACATCAGTAGGATTATGTTATAAAAATTATTATATTTCTTCTTGACATAATTAGTGTTTATTCAATTATTGAACATAATAGTCAAAGATTCAACTCGATTGCACTACGAGTGAACAAAAATGAAATAACTATCATAAAAAGAATCAATTATATGAAAAACAGCATTACTATTGACAATAATAGAGATAAAGCCATGGAAATCGTCTTGGTTGCAAAAGAGATATTTGCTAAGCACGGTTATAAGAAAAGCACTCTAGAGGATATTGCAAATAGTCTGGATATAGTAAAGAGTGCTTTATATCACTATTATAAAAACAAAGAGGATATTTTCTGCAGCGTTATTGAGTTTGAGATAGATACATTTTTTAACAAGTTAAACATTGATATTAGAAAATCGTCTTCCACAAAGGGGAAACTACTTAAATTCAGCAAAAACAAATACCTTTATTATAAACAATTTTTAAATTTATATAATTTAACAGTGGATGATCTTTATGAGAACTATAAGAATATAATTAAAATAAGAGAGGGTTTCATTAGAAAGAATATTGAGTTTGTAGAAGCCATCCTACAAGCGGATTCATCACTGAGAGACAGGAAAGAGATTAGAGATTGGTCCAGAATTTTTATTTTCAGCGTTAGGGGAATTATCAAAAATTCTTATCAAAATGACAGAATGAAAAATCAAGATAGAGAAATTGAACTGTTTATAGATATTTTCCTGAAAGGCATAAAAGGAATATAAGGTGATGTGGAAGGAATTATTAATTGTATATTTTATTTTTTTTCAATCTTTTTTTGCTGTTGAAATTCCAGCAGAGTCTAACCTTACATTAAGGCAGGCAATATTATTATCATTGAATAATAACAATAATTACAAGGCCGCTACAGAGTCAGTTGAGGAGAGCAGATTAAAGGTTCGTGAGACTTGGGGAATGTTATGGCCAACGCTTTCAACTGACATCGCTTATACCCGAATGGGTGCAGAGACGGGATTTAATTCCAGCATTGAGGGACAATATGATATCAAATTTATAAATGGAGAGATTGCCGTAAATCCTGGAATCTTTTATCATTCTTTAAAAGCCTCCAGGGACGGACATATTATCGCTGTTAACAATAGAAGAAAAATAAAATCGGATACAACGATAAAGACCATCAGCTTTTATTATAGGGTTATGCTCACACGAGAAACAGTAACGATGAGGAGAGAGTCGCTGGAATCTCTCATGGAAAATCTGAAGACAGTAACTGCGGGTTATGAAAAGGGGATTCTTTCAAGGCTTGATTTTTTAAGGGCAAAGGTTGCCGTTTCCAATGCAAGAACCATGCTTATAAATGCAGAAAATGATTATCTTACTGCTATCTCAATGCTCAATATACAATTGGGCAAGGATATCAATCAATCGATAAAACTGTCGAAGAGTGTAGGCTTACAAGTTAGGGATACATCATTAGATGGATTGGATACAAATGATGGAGGTAAATTAATAATAGAAATGATTGGCGAGGCATTAAAGAATCGACCAGAATTGATACAGATAAAGAAGAAGAGGGATGCGGAAGTTTATGGAGCTAAAGCTGGTGAGTCTATTTATATGTGGCCTACCTTTTTTATTAGTGGTAATTATGGCCAATCCAAGACTCTTCGCAAGAGTGAGGATTTTTCAACAGGTGATCCGGATATGGATCAGATGTTTAGCGGTATTCAGGAGAGCTTTTCCCCAAGTGAGTGGAATAGACAATGGGCTGTTACATTCGGCGCCACCTACCGCTGGGGTTCCCTCTTCAGCATTGATTCATCACATGCGAAGAGCAAACAGGCCAGAAGCAAAGCAAAGCAGACAGAGTATCAGTTAAAAGATTTTATTGAGGCTGTAAAGTTAGAGGTTAAGAGGGGTTATTTAAAATTAAAGTCAGCATCAAATTCTTTAGAAGCGCAAAAGGGAAACATTGAAACAGCAGAGGAGACGTTAAAGGTTTCAAACATTCAATTTAGAAATGGGATTATTGACAATACAAGGCTTTTGGAGGCAAATGTTCAACTAACAACTGCCAAAACCCTTTTTATACAGTCCTTATACGACTATCAGGTTGCAAAGGCTGAGTTGAACAAGGCAATCGGCAAGGAATACTTTACAATCGAGTAACATATAAACCAGCAAAATTACATCTGATGTGAGTTCGTCTAGCACTTTGTATAGACATAAAGTCACACTGTCGATATATCTATTGATTTTAAATGTTTCTGATTTAATATTCACTCTTGGTACATAAATCGACTTTGATCTTTTCAAGATGGTTTTTTAATGAATCAACATCATGAATATTTTTTGTTATGGAGTAAACGATGAGAAAAGTCATCCTTATTATTATAGTTCTTTTTATTTTAGGAATTTCTGCATACAGGCTTATAGTACGGTTTTCATCTGAAGGAGATAAGGCTGAGAGCGGTTTCAATAAAATTCCAGTCAAAGCTGTGGCCATAAAGCAAATGGATATGGTCAATAAAATGAAATTCACAGGCAGCATTATCGGAACAGAAGTAGTGAAGGTGTTTCCTCAAGTGCCTGGCAAGATACATTCAATACTAATACAAGAGGGGCAAAAGGTTTGGAAAGATAAGACACTATTCAGGATAAACAGGGACATCGTAGGAATGGAATACAAGCTTGCGGTTGTAGAATCTCCTATAACTGGATACATAGGAAAAATTATGGTAGACAGGGGAATGGCTGTTTCACCTAACACTGCCTTATGTCAGGTAGTGAATATGACAACTGTCGAGGCAGAGATAAGACTGATGGAAGAGGATATCAATAGAGTAACAGTAGGCATGACGGCAAATATAAGGGTTGAGGCATTTCCAGATAGAATATTTATAGGAAAAGTATACAAAAAGAGTCCCGTTCTCGATGAAAGAAGTCGAACCCAGGAGGTAAGAATAAAAATCAACAACAAAAAACTTGCACTTAGGCATGGAATGTTTGCTGATGTTTGGATAATCTTGGGAGAGAGGAAGGGGGTAATAGCTGTTCCGGAAGATTCAGTAATAAAAATCGGATATGAGAGCATAGGTATTTATAAAGTAGAAAATCAAAGGGCGGTATTACAGAAAATTATTACAGGACTAACCGTTAATAATTATACTGAAGTAATAAGCGGTCTCAAGAGAGATGATATTGTCATTACACTGGGTCACGAAAATATTTCAGATGGTGATGAGTTGATTATTTATCGAGAGGATATTGACGCAAAGAGTGGACAAGGGAGGGAAGGCTTATGAAGCTATCAGATCTTTCCGTTGATCGTTCCATTACAGCAATTATGATTTTTGTAGCTCTGGTTGTACTTGGGATTGTCAGCTTTTCAAAGATTCCACTTGATCTCATACCGGATATAGAGTTTCCCATCGCTGTGGTGATTACTGAATATGAGGGGGTTGGGCCAAAGGAAATTGAGAGTACAGTAACCAGGCCTATAGAGGAGAACCTCTCCAGAATCAATAATGTTGAAACGGTTATTAGTGAATCCAAGGAAGGAATCTCAATGGTTAGGATTGAGTTTACATGGGGCACAGATATGGGATTGGCAATATCAGACATAAGGGAGAGGCTAGATATTACCAAGAAATTTTTGCCTGAGGATAT
The DNA here is from genome assembly GCA_034190085.1 of Spirochaetota bacterium. NCBI lineage: Bacteria > Pseudomonadati > Spirochaetota > Spirochaetota bacterium. The sequence goes on along the minus strand of JAXHTS010000075.1, from coordinate 37,564 downwards.
TGAAACTCCAATTGTTATCAAGTTTGATGTGTCAATGATGCCCATAATGGTGTTATCTTTGTCTGGCAATAGGGATAACGCATGGCTTCGAGAATTTGCAGAGGATTCAGTTAAGAATCTTATTGAACAGGTTGATGGCGTTGCGTCTGCAGTGGTCAGCGGTGGAGAGATAAATGAGGTGCATGTTGAGCTTATAAAGAATAGGATGGATGCCTATAATATCACTATTGATTCAGTGTTATCGATACTGAGATATGAGAACATGAATGTTGCTGGAGGCAATATAGAATCGATAAATAAAAAATTCACCCTTAGGACAAGGGGTGAGTTTGAGAATTTGGATGATATAGAGAATGTTGTTGTAGCTGTAAAAAACAATACACCCATATATCTCAAGGATATTGCCAGGGTATTCGAGGCGCCGGCAGAAAGAAAGGAAATATTAAGGCTTAATGGCGAGAATGGAGTATCCCTCAGGGTTAACAAGCAATCAGATAAAAATACTGTAATTGTGGCAAGGTCAATTCTTTCGCAGCTAGAAAAGGTTAGATCAACCCTTCCAAAGGGGATTGAGATATCCCCAATGTTTAATGAAGCAGATTTCATTGAGAATGCGATAACTAGTGTTGTAGATAATGCCATATTAGGTGGGATAATCGCAGTGTTTGTTGTCTTTATATTTCTGAGAAGTATAAGGTCGTCAATAATACTCGGTTTATCGATCCCAATATCTATGATTGCGACCTTTATTGTTATGTATTATTTTGATCTTACCCTCAATATGATGTCCATGGGAGGACTTGCCATTGGAGTTGGAATGCTTATTGATAACTCCATTGTAATTCTCGAAAATATCTTCAGATTCAGAGAAAAGGGGGCAAGACCAAAGGAGGCAGCAAAACTTGGGGCAGATGAGATGGCAATGGCGATTACTGCCTCTACCCTTACAACAATATGCGTATTTATTCCATTCCTCTTTACTGAGGGTATAACTAACCAACTCTTTAAGGAGATGTCACTCACTATATCCTTCTCGCTTCTAAGCTCTCTGGTTATTGCACTTACCCTTATACCGATGTTGACATCAAGATTTATCAAGTCAGTTAAGGTTGAACATAGTGGCCGATTCACTATAATAAACAGAATTTATGTGTGGAGTGAAGAAAAATTTAACATTCTTGAAGGTTTTTATTCAATTGCTATTGAATGGGCGCTAAATAACAGGAAAAAGGTTGTACTCTTTACTTTGATAGCTATAGTTATCGGTGCTATTCTGCTTCCCATAGCTGGAATGGAATTCATGCCTGATCAGGATAGGGCAATGTTGACCTTTGAGGCAAGTCTTCCAGTTGGAACAAATCTTGATACTACAGAAAGCGTTTTGAAGCTTGTTGAAAAGAGAATGTTAGGTGTTTTAAAAAAGGAGGAGTACAGGGCTTTATCAATTAGGGCTGGATATGGCACTGGTTTTGCAGCGGCTTTTGCAGGTACTACTGATCATACTGCAAAGGTGGAGACACGTCTTGTAATGAAGGTTGATCGGGAGAGGCATGTAAATGAGATTAGAGAGGCTGCAAGAAATGCATTGGCTGATATTCCAGGAGTAACATTTAATTTTTCAGCGCGAAGTGCTGGGGAGAGCGCTTTTGGTATGGGTGGAGCGCAGATAGTAATCGAGATCTATGGATATGATCTTGAAGAATCCGCTAGATTTACTTCAGAAATATACAATTCAATAAAAGACATAAAAGGATTGGCAGACATAGATATTTCGAGAGAGGAGGGTCTTCCTGAACATGTTATCAGGATAAATAGGGACAAGGCGTCAAAGATGGGGCTTAATGCTGCTATTGTCTCCAATTTGATCAAGAACAATGTTGCTGGGAAAGTGGCGTCACGATACAGGAAGAAGGGCAAGGAATACGATATAATGGTGCGGCTCAGAGACGAGGATAGAAAAACTATTGATGATATTGAGAATATATGGGTTAATACCCCGGTGGGGGTCACTGTCCCATTGGGAAACATTATTGATATAAATTCAGAGAGCGGTCCAGTGACTATTGAGAGGAGGAAACAGGAACGCGTCACATATATTAATTGCAAGGCTGAAGGAAGAGCATTAAACGAGGTGGTTGGAGATATTCAGGAAAGGATCAGCAGGATACCCAAGCCCACTAATTTCTATGTGCATATTGGAGGCGCATACGAGGATATGCAGGAATCATTTAGGGACCTAACTTTAGCTCTGATTCTTGCCATAATACTGATTTATATAATAATGGCGTCTCAATTTGAATCCTTTCTATCTCCATTTATAATAATGTTTACAATACCGACAGTTATCTTTGGTGTAATGGTATTTCTCTTCCTCACTGGAACAACCTTCAATGTTGTGTCATTTATTGGCGTTCTGATGCTTGCTGGTATTGTTGTTAATAATGCAATAGTACTCGTTGACTATGCAAACATCCTCAAGGCGCGGGGTATGAGTGTCAGAGAAGCGCTAATTGAAGCCGGGAAAAAGAGGTTGCGGCCTATAATGATGACTACATTCACAACCATCTTTGCACTATTACCTTTAGCAATGGGATTGGGCGAGGCCTCTGAGATGATGAGGCAACTCTCCATGTCAGTTATAGGGGGGATGAGTTCCTCATTTATTTTTACATTGATATTCTTGCCTGTGGTATACTCACTCTTTGATACCCTTACTGAAAGAGTAGGGATGCGACTCAGAAAAAAGAAAACTTAAGGTAATACTATGTTTTTAATGTTTATTGTATACGACAATGCGGTTGATGAGGAGATAGTAGAAATCGTCAAAAAAAATGCTGATGGATATACAAAATTTTTAGGTGTTCAGGGAGAGGGACATGGAGAACCCCATCTTGGCAGTCATATATGGCCATCTATTAATAACTGTATGATGGTGGCGATTGAAAACAATAGGGAAAAGAATATCATTGAGGCTACCAAAAAATTGGAAGAGCAGTTCCCGGGGATTGGAATAAAGGTGTTTACTACAAGTCTAAGAAAGGTGAATTAGATAAATTGCCAGCAACTATACAATTTCATCCATATTCATCCTTGTCAAGTAGATGTATAATAGGATTTCTCCATTAGTTAGCAGAAAATTATAACAAAGTTGAAGGTTTATACAAATGTAAATATGATATCAAAACTCTCCAAGCTTCTGGAAGAGGGTGATAGAGCAACTGTGAATATTTGATTCACTAGTGTCCAAGTCTTTTGAAGCTAGCCCTTGCTAGTGTCAATGAATAAACACTATCAGCCCCTGAGGACATCAGAATTCTTGCGCATTCATTTATTGTTGCACCAGTAGTAAAGATATCATCAACAAGGAGTATCTTTTCACCATTCAGTATATTTGATTTTTTCATCTCATATCTGTCCAGTATATTCAAGAAACGATCCCTAAATCCAAGATCCTTTTGTGTTTTAGAGTATATCTTTTCCTTTAATAATGTGTAAAATTTTATATTTAATCTATCTGCCAACTCCCTTGCAACTAGTTCTGATTGGTTGAATCCCCTTTTCCATTTCTTTCTACTATTCATTGGAACAGCTGTTAGTATATCAAAATGATCCCTATGTTTCACAATATGAGGGAATGACAATCTGCATAATTGTTTATACAATCTTATCTTCTTATTAAATTTATAATTATGTAATATCTCTTTCATTACTCCTGTATACTCCGCTATTACAATGTTCTTTGTTATATAAAACCTCCTATCTGAGCAGATAGCGCATATCCCATTTATTACAACTCCAGAGCATACCTCACACCTCTCATCTAATAATACAATCCTACTAAAACAGATTTCACATAAATGGTTTTGCTGAAATGGTATCACCTTATTGCAGCAAATACACCTTGAAGGGAATAGGAAATCAACTGTTGAATAAAAGATGTCAGACAATAGGGAATTCATTAAAGGTTATTTTCTGTATCTGGTTGGATCAGGGACCTTTGCCTCTTCAAAACCCTTTTTTCTAATGAGACAGCTATCACACTCTCCACAGGATGATTCATCTGAATATGGGTCATAACAACTGTGGGTAAGTGAATAATCCACACCAAGATCTATACCAAATTTTATTATCTCACATTTTTTAAGATGAATCAAGGGTGCATGTATAGTAAACCTGTCATTCAATACCCCTGCCTTTGTTCCTTTATTTGCCATATTCTCAAAGGCCATAATGAACTCAGGTCTGCAGTCGGGATATCCACTATAGTCAATGGAGTTAACGCCAATGAAGATATCTCTTGAATTGATCGATTCAGCATATGCCAAAGCGTATGATAAAAAAATAATATTTCTAGCAGGTACATAGGTTGAAGGGATGCCATTTAATGATGAAACATCGCGATTTTTTGGAATCTCAATTTCTGATTCGGATGATAGAGCAGAGGAGTTAAAAATATAAGATGGTATATCAATTATTACATTTTTTTTTATCTTAAAGAATTGCTGCAGCCGCCTAGCAAATACAATCTCTATACTATGCTTTTGACCATAATCAAAGGTAATTGGGAATACCTCAAAACCATCACGAATAGCTATAGCTGCAACAGTCGCAGAATCAATGCCGCCGCTTAATAAAATTACTGCCCTTTTCTTGAACATGATCAACTACTCAAGATATTACAATCTTCATGAAATATATTATAGAAGTATAAACTAAAATTTTTCATTATTAAACCTATAATAGAATTATTCACTGATTGCTATCATTTTACTTCCAACATCGCTATTAAAGTTATAAACAACACTTATAAGCGATCATAAAGTATAAAATTGATTAGTCTTGCAACAAAATATCCACCAGGAAGCAGGAAAAATGGAATTGTAATCAGAAACACCCACAACTCTCTAATCAATACAATATCCTTCTTAAAAACCTTTTTCCCGAAAATATTATAATGATAAAATTCACGATCCCGCCTTCTTTTATAGAGATTTACAATAATTAACATTTGATAATAAAGAGCCACACCCATAATTAAGCCTGATAAAATCCAAAATATAAATGTATAATTAAGAGTGCCGGTAAAAAACAGATCAAGATGAATCTGAATATAAATGATGAGGGTATAAATTACATTCCAAATTATTATGCCTATTAATAATCTCTTACGTTTATTATCCTTATGGAGCAAATCTTGAACTAGTATATATAATGACAGGGCAATTGTTATCTCTAAAAGCATTATTTGTGAGTAAAGATAGATCAATTTATCCACCCGGTGTATTATTTCTATTAATGACTAGCCTTTTCTATCTTTGATAAAATATCTTCCCTATCCCCACTGGGAATAATCAACAAATAAAGATGTATTCTTTAGGTAAGTTTAGGGCTAATGAATATATTTTCTCATCCTGATGTTGATTAATACTCCAATAGATATCATTGACATCACAAGATTTGAACCGCCATAGGAGACAAAGCATAGGGGGAGACCAGTAACCGGCATTATACCAATCGTCATGCCAATATTGATAACAATATGAAAAAAGAAAATTGAGGTTATGCCGCTTGCCAATAAAGCCCCAAATTTATCCTTTGCGTCTAGTGATATCTGAATACCCCTAAAGACAATTATTGAAAGAAGTATTATCAACACCAAGCCTCCAATAAAACCCCATTCTTCGGAAACAACAGAAAATATAAAATCCGAGGTCTTTTCTGGAAGAAATCCTAATTGGGATTGACTCCCATTTAGAAACCCCTTTCCAGAAACACCTCCAGACCCTATTGCTATTTTTGATTGAATTATATTATATCCAGAACCATGAGGATCAAGGTCAGGATTAAGAAAAACCATGATCCTCTTCTTTTGATACACCTTTAAAAATTTTTGAATTATGACAGAGAAATACAATCCAAAGGAAAAGACAAATGAGGGTATATAAATATTTCTATAATACTTCTTTACAAAGAAGAAATGTAAAATATACGCTATTATAGCAATAACTAATAAGATACTAGAGACTTGAAATATTAGGGTAATATCTTTAAAAAAGTCTAGAAGCAAATTTGAGCTATTTACACCAACCCATTCTCTGTATGTCAATATCATTGGAACAACCAATGCTATTATGGCAATGCCAATTATCGATAAAAGGTGATACACATCAGCCCCACCTAAAAAGAGGAGGGTAAAGAGAAGGGGAATGAATATCATAGCTGTGCCAAAATCAGGCTGCATAATGATGGTGAAAATTGGGATTAAAGTAAGCAACGAAGGAATAAGTAGTTCTCTTAGGTTTCTTATATCCCTTTCTCGCAGTTCAATATACTTTCCAAGAAGGATGACTAAACTCAATTTCATAAATTCGGAAGGCTGAATTGAAAAGAAACCGAAATTGAGCCAGGCTCTAGCATTCCTTATGGGTTCCCCAAAAATTGTTGTAAATATTAATACTATAAGTACTGTGATATATATATAGGGTGAGTAATCTCCTAATAATTGATAATTTAAAAAAGAAATTGCTATCATCAGTGAAAATCCGATGATAAACCACAACAACTGTTTTTTATAAATACCATTATTAACCTTTTCAATTGGATCAAAACCAGCGCTGTATATTGTTAAGGTCCCTATAAATACAATTAGAATCACTGCAAATACAAGTATATAATCTATCTGATATTCATTCTTTTTAAACATCAAAATATCCCAATGATACAAGCCTTAAAAATATTTTTTCCGCTATTGGAACAGCCCACACCGCACCCGTAATACCGTGTTCTACTAATACAGCCACAACAATTGATCTCTCCTTATCTCCACCATATGGAGCATAACCCACAAACCAGGCATGCTGTGTTGAGTCATCTTTTCGCCTTGAACGAGTTTGTGCTGTACCGGTTTTCCCAGCAATTGGAATCTTAATGTACTTAAGTCTCCTGGCTGTACCCTTTCTAACAGCCAACCTCATTCCATGCTTGATTGTATTACTGGTTAATGGCGAGAGGGGTATCTCTCTAATTTGTTTCGGAGAAGATCTCATAATAACCTTTTGGTTATCAAATGTACGTATTTCTTTCATGATATGAGGTTTGTAAATTACCCCATTATTTATGACACCTGAAACAAAATTTGCCATACCAAGAATAGTAACACTGACAAAGCCCTGCCCTATTGATAGGTTAAGTGTATCTCCATCAAACCATGGTTGCCCAAAGGTTTTTAGTTTCCATTTTTTGGATGGTATAAAGCCGCTTATTTCGCCAGGAATGTCAATACCAGTTTCTTCACCAAGTCCAAAATAATCTGCATATTTGAGAATAATGGATGGGCCAATTAAATATCCTAGCTGATAGAAGTAGACACTGCATGATTCTGAAATGGCTTCATGCATATCTAAAATACCATGAGGCTTATGACAGTAAAAATTTCTATCAACATAACCCTGAAGTGTATATTTACCAGGACAAAAGAGGGTATGTTTTGCTTTCCATTTTTCTTCCTCAAGCGCTGCTATAGCTGTAATTAATTTATAGGTTGAAGCAGGTGGATACCTTGACTGAATAGCTCTATTTATAAAGGGTTTATCTGTATTATTGCTCAATTCCCTAATTGTACCATTGTTATTACCCAATATTAATAAATTCGGATCAAAATCGGGTTTACTAATCAAAGCGATTATTTCTCCTGTTGTAGGCTTTATTACAATGATAGCTCCTCTCCGATTCTTCATCGCTTCATAAGCGACCTTCTGGATCTCGTAATCGATAGTTAATACTATATTATTACCTGTTACAGGGGATGAACCTACCTCCTCTCCTTCAATTCTGTTTTTTACATCTACAATTCTCCTTATATAGCCATCAATCCCTCTCAGCATCTCATCATATTCTTTTTCAACACCCGTCTTTCCTATTTTATGATAATGTTTATACCCCTTTCCCCTTAATCTTCTGTATTCTCCACTGCTAATGTATCCGATGTAGCCAATTACATGCGAAAACATCTCTTTATAGCTATATACCCTCACAGGCACTGCTTCCCATTCGATGTTAGGAAATCTATTTTGATGCGATGCTATCTTAACAATTACGTTAAAATCAATATCTTCCTTTATTGCTACCCTCTCCCATCTTTTTTTACTATTAATATTATCAATTACCTCCTCATTTGAGATATCAAGAAGATGAGATAGGTTATTAAAGGTTCTGTTTAATTCATCCTCTGTTTTAAACCTTGAAGGTATTGTTGTTAAATTAAATGATGGTCTGTTGGTTACTAAAGTTACATTATCACTGTCTGATTTAAAATTCCTATCATATATCTCCCCCCTTGAAGCAGGGATTGGTATACTATTTTCCATATTCATCTTTGATTTTAATTTATAATCCCTACCGTGGATCAATTGAAGATTTATCAACTGAAGTAATAAAACTAAAAACAGAATTAAAGCAATCGTTAGGAAATAATACATCCTTTGCCGAAAGACTTCCAGCATCTGCATCTTTATGGAGGTCTTCTCCATATCCTAATATTCCTCCTTTGACAGATCCTCTCTAAAAATCTTATCAAATAAATAAAAAAGAAAAGGAGCTAATATTGCATTGTATAATGATTCTGGTAAAATTATATGCCAAACAGTGGACAATGAACCCGTTGTAAAAAGATAACATAGTAGTAGTGTTATCAATCCTTTTGCAATAGTTGAAAATAGAATCATCATCGAAATGCTTAATATATTCTTTCTCAAAATAGATCTGCCAAACATTCCGACAATGAGTCCCAAGGCAACCTTAGGTAAAGTGAGGAGTCCTAATGGAGAGTTGGAAACAGCATCATGAAGTATTCCACAAATAAATCCAGTTACTACACCATAGAAGGGACCAAAGTTATAAGCGAGATATATTACTATAATAAAGGTTAGATCTGGTTTTATTCCTACAATTCTCAAAACATCAAAAGATGAATGCCCCTGAATCAAAAGAGAAGTAATAATAAGTGCAAGTATATATAGATATGTGACAATCATCTTCTGTTCATATCAATCAATTCTAATAATTCTTCATTGGGTTCTTTTTTTACTACAAATACTTCCTCTAACCGAGTATAGTCTATTGTTGGTTTTACAGCCACTCTCTGAAAAGCGCTTGACCCCTTTAATAATGATTTTTTTACCACCCCGACCAAAAGACCAGATGGGAAGATTCCACCCTGCCCAGATGTAATTACAATATCACCAAGTTCAATTGAAGCTGACTTGTTAATATAATCCATAATGCAAAGATTTGAACTTTGAGAAAATCCAGACAACAGACCCGGGAAACGACTCCCTTTAAACATTACTCCCAATTTCATATTAGTTGAAATAATTGGCAGTACCCTTGCCACACTTCTTCTTACTTCAATGACCTTCCCAACAACTGCTTTTTTTTCACCACTAAAGGATATTATTGGCATATTTATTTTAATACCATCAGTCGAACCTCTATTAATTATAATAGTTCTGAACCAGTTATCAGGATCCTTTGAAATTATTGTGGCAGGAAGAGACTCATATTGAATACGCTCCTGCAATTGAAGTAGTATACGGAACCTCTTGTTCTCTTTTTGTATTTCAGTCAACTCCTCGGTTAGAGCTTCATACCTTTGAAGCTTATTTCTCACCCTGAGCAATTCATCCTGGACATCATCGAGTTCAGTAAAACCAGCCCATAACATATGTATCCCCTTTTGTATTGCATGATAACCTTTTTGGAATGGAGTCATCAATACATTACATACTCCTTCTAAAGACTTTGTAAGGGTGGAGGATTGAATGGATAACGACACAATACAAAAGAGGGTAATTATTATAAAAATTATGATAATCTTATGTTTTGTAATAAATTCCACTCTATCACTGGTAAACGTATTATTTGATTAATTAGTAAATATTTGTGAGAGACTTTAAGTAATAGTTGGAGAGGTAGATATCTATTCAAGAATAAAGCAAATAGATCTATTTCAAATTCACCCTGTAGAGATTTTTAATTTCTTCAAGGAATTTTCCAGCTCCAAGAACAACACAGGTTAGTGGATTTTCTGCTTTAATTACTGGTACTCCTGTCTCCTTACTGATGTACTTTTCAAGGCCCTTAAGCAACGATCCACCCCCTGTCATTACGATTCCTCTTTCTACAATATCAGCGGCTAATTCCGGTGGTGTTTGCTCAAGAGCATGCTTAATCGCCTCCAATATCTGCTCAACTGGTTCTTTTATAGCCTTCCTGACCTCTGAAGAGTCTATTTCTAGGGTTCTAGGCAAACCGGATATGGCATCTCTCCCCTTTATTTCCATTGTTAAGACCTTCTTCTCTGGAAATGCATTACCCAACATAAATTTAACTTCTTCAGCCATTTTTTCACCCAGTATTAGATTATATTGGGTTCGTAAATATTTAATAATAGATTCATCAAACTCATCACCAGCCACCCTAATTGAATTTGTCACCACCATGCCACCAAGGGATATAATAGCAATCTCTGTGGTTCCACCTCCTATATCCACTACCATATGACCTGCAGGTTCATGAATAGGCATATTTGCGCCAATTGCTGCTGCTAAAGCCTCTTCAATTAAAAAAATCTCCCTAGCCCCTGCCTGTTCGGCGGATTCCCTTACCGCCCTTTTCTCAACTTCAGTGATACTCGAGGGCACTCCAATCACAACCCTTGGTCTAACTAACGCCCTTCTCTTATGTACCTTGGTAATAAAATATCTAATCATCTTTTCAACAGTCTCGAAATCGGCTATTACTCCATCCTTCATCGGTCTAATCGCAACAATATCTCCAGGTGTTCTCCCCAACATCCTCTTCGCCTCTTGACCAACGGCCAAGACCTTTCCAGTGCCGGTTTGCATAGCAACAACAGATGGCTCACTTAATACTATACCCTGCCCCTTTACATGAACTAAAGTATTAGCTGTACCTAAATCAATTCCCATATCATTTGAGAACAGACTATATAATGAACTAAATATCATACAATCACCTATACATAATTATAATAATGTCACATCTCACTTTGAATAAAATGTGAAATACTTGCTTGCATATTTTAAGGAGGCTCAGTATATACCATCCTCTAATTGATTCAAGGCATAGTATTCTCAAAAAATTTCCCTATAATCTGTTTACTCCATACAACTCCAATAAACATACCATTGCAATAAATTTATAATAAAAAAGCATCTTATTATAAAAACATAATATTGTTTTATAGTATTATCACTCTATTTCATGATAATAAACGATAAGGGATACAGATTACTGGTAAAATTAATGAGATAGAAGAGAAGGTATCTTCACATTAATCCTAAAAGCCTCTTTGCCTCAACGTTTGATTGATCAGATGCCAAAACCTCACCCCAGATAGCCCTGGCTTTGATCCTGTCTCCAAGTGCAGAATAGTTTTTACCAATCCATATTTTTAAAGAATCATCTCTTTTATCAATTTGTGAGGCATTATAGAAATGGGATAATGATTCTTGATAAAGGGACTGGTTGAAGTAAATTTTTCCAAGGTTTATATGAACTATTTTTATTATCTCATTATCTGATGACTTGTCAAGGACACGCTTGTAATCTAATATTGAACTAGTATATCTCTTAGCAATCTTATTTACAGTAGCAATGAAAAGTAGATCCCTTAAACTATCTGAAAGACTGCATCTATTGAATAATAATTCCAGCCCTTCCTTCTCCCTTCCATTATATACACAAATAATGGAACAGAATTTAATATCCTCTTCTTTGCATAATGGGTTACTTAACTCAATTTTTGAAGTAATCTTATATATCTCGCTAATGTTATTAAAACCTGTATAGAAACAGGCCTTGGCTAAAATTATTAAACTCTCTATATCTTCATCTCTGTTGCAAAGGGCTATCCCCTTCTTGATATCCTTTATAGCTTTTGTGAATTCCGATAAAGCTCTAGTATCTATTTGATCCATGCTATCACGTATCAAGATATCAGAGAAGCTGCCATTCAAATATGTCTCACCTAATTGAAAATGCACCCTGCCTGACAAGAAAAAATCCTTTGCAGATACTATATTCTTCTCTTTATTTCCAGTACATATCTTGCGAAGTTCTATTAACCTATTTCTTCTGAATGCTCTATCAAAATTATCAATGCCTTTTATTTCATGAAGAAGCTTATTGTATGAATATTCCCAAAAAAGAATGTAATGATTATACCTTTGCACAATATAAACAGCACAAAATATTGCTATTAATATAATTGTCAGCCTATAAATTCGTTTGTTTTTTTTATTTGACTTGTATCTATAATACACCTTGGCTTATATCCTTAAAGAATATTTTTAATGCTTTGCTCTAGTTCATGTTTGAATGTCATCCCCTCTTCAAATAGGAACAACCTCACAACTTCACTCCCTTTAATAAACAGAGCAATAAAACTATCCCCACTTTTGATATCTTCAATTTGGTGAAAGTCAAATCTGAAAAATTTTTTATCAATGAAAAAATTGATTCCATCACCCTTGATTTCAATACGTCCCTTTCCGATCCTTCTCAATTTTGAATATTCATTTAGAGTAGGATCAATTATTGATATATTATTTTCATAATCAAGAACGTTGGAAGTATCCTCATAAAGATAAGCTTGACTTCCATCTTCTATAAAATCATCCGATGCCTCTTCTTCCAGAGACTCAATTTTTGTATCATCTATTGATTCTTGAGATTTAATAAAAGCAGCGCCAACATCTTCATCTTCCGGGATATCTGATAAATTTAAAAAATCATTATCAATTTTACTCAATTCATCAGTGGTCAGGCTGTAATCCGGAATGTCAATGTCCTCATCTGTAAAATCATTTTCGGGGATATATTCTCTATATCTGGCTTGTATTTGATCTATAGATTCTGCTTTTTCTATATCATAAGGTGGAGACTCAAAAGTTTCAACGATTTTTTCATCATTCGGAGATGTATCTAATGATGTATCATATTGGGGACTAATGAAAAGAGAATATATAAATAAAAACAATCCTGATGTAACCAATAAAATTGATAAATATAGCATTATGCTTAAATTATGATTCCTTATACTATTAGTTTTATATAATATATATCGGTATCGTAATAATTCATCTTGTTTTTTTATTTCTAAGAGAAGTAATAATGAACTTAATTGTGTACTATACTTTATGTCTCATAATAATAAATCAAGTACTTTCATATTTTTTTATCAAATCATATATTATGGTTTGATTTTACAGGGGATGTCAAGAATTTTTTAATCCCTCATATATGATTAGCCTAAATGTTTGTAACGCTTCAATGAAAATGAAAATTTTTAATTAAATTTTTTTTTGGAGGGGCTTCTTCTCTAAGTAATCTAAATAATTCTTTATTCCAAGCATGGGAAAGTTGGATCAAGTCCAAAGATCATTAACCTTTCTATACTATGATAATGAAACACCATAGGTGCCACAACTGACAAATCATCAATATCCCTCCATTTTACCCTATGTATATCTAAGGGGATATCCCATATCCCCTTACCATCTTCATTAGAATCATAAGCAATCCAATAGGACATGGCAATCTCATCAACAAAGGGGTCGTCTTTGATGTTATTGAAAGATGAAACATAATCAAACATCAATTTCCAACCCTCATAGAGACGAAGGGGATCATATTTATTCAGGATTATCATGCCTGTGCTTCGATGAATAGGCAATTTTCTAAAACCAAAAAAATTACTCAGCATTATTAGATCATTGCAAATACTGCCTTTTCGATTACGATAGTCTGAGGAATGTGAAATTATCTTTGTTGAAAATCCAAGAAGGGCTTCATCCATCATTTCGAATATAGGATACATATCCCGAAAGACAATGGTATCTGTATCCATATAGATTATACGATGGCTTTCAAATTTCTGTTTAAAGCAATTGAGTTTTCCACCACTCCAGCACCATGGTATGGGCTTCTCATCAGGAATTAGAATGATTCTCGAGTCTGGACAATGCCTCTCGACATAATAAAGCCAGAGTTCGGTTTGTTCTGCATTCCAATCTACTGTGATGATATCATATTTTGACATTCTCTATCTATATCATTAAGTACTTTTACAACAACTATATCATAATCATAGAAATGTAAAATTATCTTCCAATCAATCGTAAGTGGAAGTCATCGCACTGTATATCAGTCCTTCATCATTTTTGCCATTAAGCTAAAAAGTTCAACCACATTGAGTGAGGAGTCGTCACTTCCGAACTCACGGTACAGCGTGGCCACATTTACAACAATACGTTCTTTCTCACCCCAGGAGGCATATTTACCAAGGTCAATATCCATGGCTGCCTCGACTGCACTCATCCCATTATCATAACGCATACGTGCCTCTGTTTCGACGTATTCCCAATATTCCCTGACCGACTCTACACCCCTTTTATTCGTAATGGGACCATGTCCAGGCACGATAAATTCAACATCCATATCAAGCATCATATCACAAGCTCGAATCCAATTTGCCACTGGCCCACTCCACATTATAGGTGTACCACCAATAAAGAGTATATCCCCAGCGAAAATTGTTTTATCATCTGGGATGTATACAATGACATCCCCTCTTGTGTGACAAGGCCCAACCTCAATAAGGATGACCTCCTTATCAATAATACTCAAATTCAAACGTCTCTCAAAGGTGCGTGTAGGAGGGGTCATTGTAATGCCTTCAAAATTAAAGGGTTTGAAGCAGCGAAGGAAGAATTCTCCGAGTTCACCCATATTCGACGCTTCTTTAGCTATTTCGGCAAGAACCTGAGGCGGGGTTTCAACCATCTCTTCAGCACAGGCTTTAGATGATATTATCTCTGCATTCTTGACAAGCTCATTCCCATAAAAATGATCCCCATTAGCATGAGTTATTATTAGGGTATCAATTCGATCCGCTGCCTTTGTCACCCGTCTCATCTCTCTCAGCATTTCACGGGTAAGATCAAGATCAAATAGGGTATCAACCAGCAAAGAAACATCATTATCAACGATCAATCCAGCATTGCTCCATCCCCAGCCACCATCTGGCTGAAGATATGCATATATATCTTTGCCAATTTTATGTATACCCTTTGAATAATTCTGCTTCTCCATCTGCCCTTCCTTTTGAATGTAAAATATTTGTAGCCCCAAACAGAGGCCTTCTATCTCTATGAATCCTCATTTATCTGGATATACATTCAGGTTTATATTCATGTCTCTTTCAAGTAAAACCTTGAAAGGAATCGCTCTCCTAATATGAAGGATCACTACTCACTCTTCTCATTTATAATATTAAAAAATATATAACATTGATATTAGGTAAATAATTATGTTTACTTGTACAAATGTCAATCTAAAAGACTAGATACTTATGTAAAGAGATGAATCGGATAGATCAAATCATATTCTCTTTAGATTGATATTTTATGTCTTATTGAAATGTATCTTATCTGAATCCTCTCAAATTGAGAGGGCAAGAAAAGTGCTTGCAAAATCGCTATATTCAATTAATTATAGGAATCATTCTTAGTGTATAATACTTCATTTATTGATAAATCATAGCCTTTTCGATTAAATCCATCAATAGCAAAATAATGATTATGACATTCAGCTAATGATAGCAATTTGTATTATACCCAAATTTGTCTGTGGAGAGAGACTATTAGATGATCAAAAAAGAGCATGAAAAACACATCCTTTGTATTGGAGCAGGATATGTAGGTGGACCTACTATGGCTATGATAGCAGCCAAATGCCCTCAATATAAATTAACAGTAGTTGATGTAAACACAAAAAAAATTCAAGCATGGCAAACCGATGATCTTCCAATATATGAACCTGGACTCTTAGATATTGTTAAAAGGGTGAGAGGGAAAAATCTATTTTTTTCTCCGGAGGTTGATGAAAATATAGAGAAGGCTGATATCATTTTTGTTTCTGTCAACACCCCTACTAAGACTTTTGGAGAGGGTGCAGGCAAAAGCGCGGACCTACAATATTGGGAGAAAACAGCAAGAAATATCGTAAAATCATCAAAATCAGATAAAATAATTGTTGAAAAAAGCACTCTCCCGGTTCGGACTGCAAGCGCGATGGAACGAATTCTGAATTCAAATGAAAAAAATATCCACTTTGAGGTTGTTTCAAACCCTGAGTTTCTTGCCGAAGGGACAGCAATCGCTAATTTAGAAAATCCCGACAGGGTATTGATTGGTTCCCAAGAAACTGATAGAGGACGGATGGCACGCAATGAAATTGTAAAAATATATGCAAATTGGGTGCCTAGAGAGCGAATCATTACTAGCAATATTTGGAGTTCAGAACTCTCCAAACTAGTCGCAAATGCCTTCCTAGCACAACGAATCTCTTCAATAAATAGCGTATCTGCTCTATGTGAAAAAACCGAAGCGGATATCAAAGAAGTAGCTAATGCAGTTGGGAAGGACAGCAGAATAGGGAGTAAATTTATCAATGCAAGTGTTGGTTTTGGTGGCTCCTGTTTTAAAAAAGATATACTTAATTTAGTCTATATTTGTGAATCTTACGGATTATATGAAGTCGCAGAATACTGGGAAAACGTCGTAAAAATCAATGAATATCAAGAGAGGCGGTTTGTTCAAAATATAAACAAATCGCTTTTCAACACAATTGCCAATAAACGCATTGCCTTATATGGATTTGCCTTTAAAGCAAATACTGGAGATACTCGTGAATCACCAGGTATCTATATTGCTAAAAGGCTATTGGAGGAACAGGCTCAGGTTGTGATCACAGACCCTAAGGCCTTGGAAAACGCTAAACAGGATTTAAAAGGATTCAATAACAATCTTGAATTTGAAATTGATCCCTATAAAGCTGCAATGAATACACATGCAATAGCAATTATTACCGAATGGGATCTATATAAGACTTTAGATTATGAAAAGATTTTCCAGAATATGGTCAAACCTCCCTTTATCTTTGATGGACGAAACATATTAGATCATCAAACATTATTTGATATTGGATTTAATGTTTATCCCATTGGAAAATCTGCATTAACGCATTTTTAATCTTTAACCAATAAAAATTACAAAAAATTCTTTTACTACCTAAAATCAGCATTAACAATTACAGATAGAGTCTAGGGACAAATCTAAACCAAGATGTAGGCACTAAGACTTAGTTCAAAATTATTTGAACCCAATTAATCCAATGTTACTTTTCCAAGATTGATATCACTATACATGTTTCTGCTTATCAAGAGGTGATTCAAATAGCCTTAGACGAAGGATTATAGTTACTCAGGATCGAAAATTAATGAAAGCTGAATCCATACTCCCTATATGGGAAGAGACACTACAATGATTCTTTGTTTAATTCTCCATGTAAGGGCAAAGCTCAACTTTCAACGTGTATCCATCCAATCTCATCCTCTAAGGCGTGATAACCTACAATTCATATTCATCAAGCAATCTTGCCACAGGGATGATATCCAGGTAGACACACCCATTCAAAGAGTTGCTTGAAAGTAGTATATTGACGGACTCTATAACCTCGATGATTGGCTATAGATTGAATAATATTGAGATTGAAACAAATGATCGAGAATATCAATAACGAATTACTCAATTTTATAAACGATCCCAGACTAATCTTAAAAAAAACAACACCCTTTGAAGTCGGGAAAATCACTCCCTTATCTGATAACGATTGGGATGATGAGAGCAGAAGAGAACATTTGATACTCTGCAAATTATGCAGTAACATAATCACATCACCCGATAATTGCATTGTAATAAACGGGAAACATCAACATACCTTCAAAAATCCTGTAGGATATACATATCAAATTGGATGCTTTATCAATGCAAAGGGTTGTATAATAACAGGAGAACCCACAACTGATTTTACTTGGTTCTCCGGCTTTTCTTGGTGCTATGCAATATGTTCAATCTGTCATATTCATCTAGGATGGTATTATCAATCGAAGATTAGCAGCTTTTACGGTTTAATCCTGAATCATCTAATTGAAAATGTATAATCGAAAAAATCAATTAAAGCATTTTGCTCATTCATTAAGAGAGTGTTTTTCATTATGCCAACACCCTAGTGAAATAGACTGAATGACCTAACAGCTGAGACATAAGTTTTGATTGAAACCCTAAAACTGCAATTTCATCAGAGTCTTCAACAGTGAGGTAGAGCATAATCCCTCGTCTTTGAAAGTAAATATTTTATAAAAATTTAAAAAAAATTCTTGATATATTATTTAATTTTTAAAAAAAATACCCAACTTTATTTGATCAGTAAATTAGCTATAAGAAGGTGGTGGAAACTCACAGACATTATTACATTACACATTGATCATCCCAAATTCAATTACATCAAGCTGAATCATATACATTATAGTGGTTTTGAACTCTCTATAATAAATCATGTGGTACTAGCTATAATCTGAAATACAGGTATATATATTAATGAATAATGTCTTATGTAAAATTATCATAAAGGGGTAAATGCCATGGAGGGTCTTGGTACACATGTAATAGCTGAACTCTTCAACTGTAATGAATCATATATAAACAACTCGAAAAAGGTTGAGGAGGTTATGTTGATTGCTGCGAACCTATCCATGGCCAATGTAGTTAAACACTATTTTCATAAGTTTTCACCCTACGGAGTTAGCGGGGTAGTAGTAATTGCAGAGTCCCATTTTACGATACACACTTGGCCAGAGTATGGTTATGTTGCAGTGGACATTTTTACCTGCGGAGAATTTGACTATCAGTCAGCCCTTGATTATATTAAAAGAGAGTTAGAAACTGAAAAATGCTCAATATTCCAGTTTGAAAGAGGAATCATACCTGAAATCAAGAGAAGAAAGATATCTGTAACATAGTTTTGCCCCACCATAAAGGGATTAATATCCAGCAGATTCTATTTTCTCGAGCATTGACCGTAAATGTTTGCGCTATTATTTATATCTGGTTAAGGTTATAAGTTTGTGTTTCCGATTCTTTTGCATCCTCATTCTAAAGTGAAGTAGCACCTATGGAGGTAAAATGCAAACCGCATTAAAGAGAGAAGACTTTCATAAAATAATCCCATCAAGCGACCAATTTTATCAACACGGCGCATGGGGGTTGTATAGCAGTGTTGATATACACAATTGCGATTATGGCATTATTCGAGATGAAGAATCCATTAGACAGTATGTAATACAACTATGTGAACTCTTAGAGATGAAACGCTTCAATGAGGCTCAGGTGGTTCACTTTGGGAAGGAGGAGAAGGTTGCAGGATTCTCTATGGTCCAGCTTATTGAGACTTCATTAATATCTGGTCACTTTGTTAATCATACCAATGCCGCCTATATTGATGTATTTAGTTGTAAATACTATGACCCCGAACTCATTGCTCATTTTTCATTGAGTTATTTTAAAGGAAGTGACTATTCTGTTAATGTAATACTCAGGAAATAACAAAATTGATATAGTATATAATCATAGAAATTATAATGCGAATAATCGAGATCAAGGATAGATGATATGCCTGTTGAATCCTCTCTATGGTTTGAAGAGATATATGAAATTGAATCCGGAAGAACCATCAAAATTAAGATAAATAATATATTAGAAAAATACGATTCGAAAATACAGAGAATAGAGATTTATGAGACAAAGCCATTCGGAAGAATGCTTGTTCTTGATGGTGTAATAATGTGCACAGAATGGGATGAATATGCATATCATGAGATGATAACACACGTTCCCATGTTTGTACATCCAAAACCAGAGTCAGTTTTAGTTATTGGTGGGGGAGATGGTGGAACAGCACGAGAGATATTAAAGCATCCGAATGTTAAAAGAGTAGATATATGTGAGATCGATGAAGATGTAATCAGATTATCAAAAAAACATCTTCCTTCCATGGCTTCCTCCTTTAATGATGAGAGAGTAAACATCTATTATGAAGATGGTTATAATTTCGTAAAGGGGAGGGAAAACTGTTATGATATAGTAATTGTAGATTCCTCAGATCCCATCGGGCCTGCTAAAATACTTTTTTCTGAAGAATTCTACTCTTATCTGAAAAGGATATTAAAAGAGGATGGTATAGCAGTTACTCAATCAGAATCATTTTATTATGATGCTGATCTGGTTGAGGAAATAACTGGATATGCTAAAAAATATTTTCAGATTCCCTCCTATTATTATACACTTGTTCCAACATACCCCAGTGGGATGATTGGCTTTTCATTTTGCTCTAAAAGATATCATCACCTGGAAGATTTTAATGAAGAGCGGGTCGCCCATATTCAACCTACCCTAAAATATTATAACTCAAACATTCATAAGGGTTCTTTTGCATTGCCAAGTTTTATTCACAATCGAATTAGCATGTGAATTAAAAAATTCCCAATATTTGATCGATGGAAATCCCTTCATACTATCCAGAGTTATTAAAATTTGAATTACAAGCTGTTCTATTTCTAAATATAAATATTAACACCATAACCATTATCTTCACATTATTCCCAAAAAAATTGACACCAATATTGATATGACCAATAGAATTAGCAACTCTTGAAAATCAATTATGCTAATCTAAAAAATAACTTGACTATTATACTTTATGACAATTAAGATATAATACTTATTACACTTGTTTCAGCATCATATCAGTGCTAAATACACTATTATCTTCAACCTATACCATTTCAGATTATTGCAGCATAACAGAAAATCAATTAAGTCTTTACTCAATGATCATCTGAACTACTATTATGAATTCAAAGATTTTAGCTGATACCATTAATAATCCAAAGATAACAAAGGAGATATGCAATATGATAATTAAAAAAATATTATTTTCAGTACTTATACTATCTACAGGCTTCTTAATCTATTGCGGTGGGAAATCACAGATAAAAAGGGAACAATCACAAAGGGATGAGATGAGGGGACAGGCGACCGGTTATGCTACGATCTATGACAATGATAAAGCCTTAGCCAGGGACAGAGCCATAGATGATGCCATGAATAAACTGGTCAAGAAGGTGTTGGGAACCACAGTTCAGGGAAGATCAGTAGTGGAAGATTTTGTACTCATTGAATCAATAGTAGAGGCAAAATCGACAGGTATGGTTCGCGACTGGTCAATCATAAAGGAGGGCGCAGATCAAGGCGCTTTTGTTGTCACCCTTGAGGGGGAAGTATATCCACAGGCTGTAAATGATACCATAGAATCGACCCTGCGAAATTATGGAAGACCTAAATTTATGGTGTTGGTTAAAGAGACCTTTGAGGGCAAACAGAATATGCCTGGTTTTACTGTAACTGAACTCACCATGATGGAGATAATGGGTAATGCGGGTTTCGAGTTTGTTGATGCAGAGATGACCCAACAATTACTCAAAAGAGAGAAGAGCAAGATGCAGCAAGCCATAAAAGGCAATGTTGGAGGCAATGTTCAGAATCTCCTATTAGACGACTTGGGAGCGGAGGTAATCATTATTGGGCGATCAAAGACTATGGATCAGTCCCATGCTATAAGTGGAATATCAAAGAACATGAAATCCAAACAGGCAATACTAAACTTAAAGTCAATTGATGTTTATACAGGAAGAATTCTTGCTAGCACAAGCGCTAATTCTCCAGGCATACACATAGATGGATCCACAGCCTCAAAAATTGCAATTCAGAGGTGCCTTCAAAGAATATTAGGCAAGGTTGATGAGGAGACTGGCAAATTCAAATCCGGATCCTTTATGAATCAGATCACTAAAAAATTTCTACGCGCTGCTACTCAGAGAATGATTATGATGAATATATCTGGTCTTAACTATAAAGACTTTACAAAGTTCAGAAATCAGATTCAACATAGAATAAGGGGTATTAAGAAGGTCTATTCAAGGGGACAGAGCGGAAAATACGCAAAGATTGAGGTTGAATTTGCCGGCAAGACAACTGATCTATCCGATGAACTTTCAGCAAAGGCAGAAAATCTTGGATTTGAAATTGAGATTAAAGAGACTTTTCCCAATAGAATAATGCTTGTAGCAAAGAAAAAGCAATAACCCTACACATAACCAACCCCTTGGGATAGCCTATTTTCTAATCTATAGATTAACGCTAAAAAGATGCTGATCCTTTCATAAGTCAATTATAGTCTAATGCAGATAATCCTTAATAAATACGCTATTACCAAATTTTGAGAACAACAGACCCTGACCAGCCATAACTTCTGGTCAGGTTGAAATGTATAGATCAGAGAACTAAGTCCATACTTCATCCTCAATGCCATTTAGCATAACACTCTTAGTTGAGTATATCCTTTCTACTATTTCTATAGGTTTGAACCACAATTTGATCTCTTTCTCTGCATCCCCCACACTTGAAGAGGCATGAACCACATTTTCAATAATTCCGGAAGTAGTAATTCTTCCATAAGCGCCCCTGATTGATACTGGATCCGCTTCTTCCGGGCTTGTGGCGCCAACAATATCTCTAATCTTCTTAATCGCATCATCTCCCTGATATACAAGCGCCAGAACCCTTGGGGTATTATGAATTTCTCCCATAATATATTGAATCAATTCAGGAAAAAAGGACTTTTCTTTTAACTCTTCATAGTGTTTTTCAGCTAATTCTTTATTAACCCTAACAACCTTTGATCCAACTAAAATCAATTTTGCCTTCGATAGTTGTGTAATGACGTTGCCGGTTAAGGATTTTACTAATCCGTCAGGTTTTATCAATACTAATGTCTGCTCTAATGCCATTTAACTAACCTCTTCCTTTTCATATTCGAATATTATTCAATTCTCAATAAATTTGGGAAATAGAGATTTATACCTTCAGCCAAATTTAATGTAAACATCAAGGTATAACAAACCTATTTGGGGATATGAATAAAATAGACATTACATGTCACCAATTTTGTTATTCACTTCTATTTCTTCCTGAGATATTTTTTTAATCCCTTCTTTGTAATAATATAATTTATAACCACATAGTCATCATATATTTTATAATCCTCAATTGTGCCATTAGTAATTACATCAAGGGTTTCTTTAAAGATACCCTTAGCAAGGTATTGAGCATTTATAAGAGCAGCCTCCTTGGCTGTCTCTATTCTGGCAAGGCCTGAAGAACCGCTCTTTGGATATCCCTTACAGACTATTATATATGTATTCGAATCTTTAAACCATTTCTTAATCAACACATCCCTCTCCTTATTCTGTTCACAGGAACCTGATGTGAATAATAGGACTAGTATGAAAATGATAATTTTTTTCATTTTACCCCTCATAGCTTTAGAATTATCCTCAACTGGAGGTCATCTTGTAGGATAAAGAAAGATAGTCAAAAGGTTATTCAGGATTATTATTCTATTCATTTAATGAATTGTCTCACTATTATCCGGATAATAGTGCTTTCTTGCCCAATCTAAAAGCCTTCTCTCCTCTGGAGTAAGCGAACTCATTCCTTCCCTTGCTATTTTATCCAAAAGGGAATCAATTAACCTCTTAGCCTTTACTCTTTGATCTATTACATGCTGTTTCTTTTTTACTCTTCTCTTTTTTATAAATTGGCTAAAATAACTTCCGTTATTTGTTGATCTATTATTAGATCTTTTGGCCTGTAGTCGAAACCTGATGAAGATAAAGCCTGAGATTAAACCGCCCAGATGTCCAATATGGCTGATATTTCCGGCATCACCACGAATGCTTGCTATTGTGCCAAAGAATTCTAGTATTCCAAAGCCGATAACCAAATATTTTATCTTTACTGGGAAAAGGAAATAGAGCAAAACCTCTCTGTTCGGCCACATGATGCCATAGGCTAACAATATCCCATATATTGCTCCCGAGGCTCCAATGGTTATTGGAGAAACATTATAGTTTGAATATATAACCGCATTCATCATAGCGATGAATATTCCAGCCCCTGTTCCACAAAAGAGGTAATACTTGAGAAAGAGCCTATCCCCCCAAACCGACTCAATCTCACCAGCGAACATCCATAATGCAAGAAGATTGAACAATATATGTATTACCCCCCCATGAAGAAACATGTATGTTAAAGGTTGCCAAATCTTAAACTCGAATAATAGACCTGTATGGGATAATCCAAATATTTTCTCAAATCCGCCAGGGAAAAATAACTCTGCAAATTGCTGGAAGATAAATATTCCAACATTAATGATCATCAGCTTTTTTACAATGGGAGTTATTGGCCCTCCAATCCTAAACCCCATGGGTTGTCTTAACATTACCTAACCTCATATCTAATTGTCAGCTTGAAATTGCTTTCTGATTTTGTCAAATTGCGTTGAATTTTCATAAAAAATTTTATACAGATCCGGATCAAAATGAAATGTATCCTCCTTGATTATTCCTACAGCTTTCTCATGAGAAAAGGGTTCTTTATAGGGTCTCTTTGAGGTAAGAGCATCATATGTATCGCATATCGCTACTATCCTAGCTGACAGAGGGATTTCCCTCTCACGCAGACCCATTGGGTATCCACTACCATCCCAACGCTCGTGGTGGAAGTGGACTATATCCATAGCCATGTTGAGAAAGGAATTTTTGCCAAGATCCTTTGAAGATGATTTCAAGGCATTATAACCAATAGTGGTATGCGTTTTCATAATTTCAAACTCTTCTTTGGTAAGTGGACCAGGCTTTAAAAGAATTGTATCTGGAATTCCTACCTTTCCAATATCATGAAGGATTGAAGAATCATAGATATCTCTAATATACTGGTTTGTTATTTCATTCTCATGACCTGAATATTTCAATATCTGTGCAATCAATACAGCATAATTCCTTATTCTCTCAAGATGCTCTCCTGTTTCAGGATCTCTGATCTCAGCCAATTTACTTAATGCAAAAACAGTGGTTTTTTGTGTCTTTAATACCTCATCAGTTCGAGCCTTTACTAGATATTCCAAATTTTTTGAGTGTACTTCCAATTCAGCCAGCAATTCTCCCCTCTGAATGCTAAAGGAGATCTGACCAACTATAGATTTTAGGAAAGTTATATGACTCTCTCTGAAAAAATCGGGTTCCACTGCAACAAAAACCAGAAACCCCCGCGTCTTATCATCGATTATTAGAGGTAGGATTAGGGATGAACCCATACCCTCATCAATAAGTGAAGTGTCAGTACCCGAATCCTGATGTGTTGAGAAGAAATCTTTCAGGTCATTGATGATTAACACGTCCTTTTTTTCATATACATCCATTAAAAAGGAACCTTCTAAGGGAAAGCTCTCTCCAATTTCCATCTTCACTTCCCTATCGGACTCCACCAATTTAGTTGCAACTGTATTGTTTTGTGGATTTACCATCATTAATTTTAAGCAGTTAAAGGCTATCACTTCTTTCAATGAGATGTTCAGGGCCTTAAAAACCTCATCAGTGTTCTTCCCTCTGTTGAGCATTGAAATAACTTCATTTATCTGATTAACCTGCTCAACATATCTCTTCTTTTCGTCACTTAGATTCTTCACTTCCAAGGCTCTTTCCACTGCTCTGCGCAATACAGCAAAATCATCAATGGGCTTAGTGAGATAATCGTACGCTCCGGTTTTAAGGGCTATAAGTATATCCTCGTCACTCGAAATGCCGGTTAATACTATTTTCGGTATTTCAGGAAATCTGCTAGCCATAGTCTTTAAAAGCTCACGACCATCGCAGTTGGGCATACTTAGATCAGTGAGAACCAGATCAAAGGAATCCCTCTCCATCTTTTCTATAGCGATCATTCCATCCTCTGCGATATCAACATTATATCCAATTTTACCCAAATATTTTGAAATTGTTTTTCTTATCGCTAACTCATCATCTACAACAAGAATATTGTTTAAATGGTTGTCTACAAATTTTTCAGATTTAATAGGTTTTTCTTCAATAACCATATAATTGACCGTCCTTGGATTTTTCCGTACAATAACCAGGAGAGAGTTATTACCTAAATATTAATACTTATGAAGATAATCCTAAAATACATCCATGTAATATTTAAAATCCCAATTCCATCAAAGACCATCTGCTAAATAAATTACTGGAGGGTATCATTCTGTCCTACAATCTTATTAAGTGAATATTCAACGATACCATCAGCACCCATTTCAATAAGCTCTGGTATAATTTCTCTAACAATCTCCTCACTAACAACGGACTCAACAGAAAACCAATCAGATTTATATAATTGTGAAATGGTTGGGGCTGTCAGGCTGGGAAGGATTTGCACAATCTCATCAAGTTTTTGGTTTGATACATTCATCTTTAAACCAACCATATTCCCAGCGTTTAAGGCCCCTTTTAATAGAAGGGCAATTCGATGGATCTTATTCCTCTTCCAGTCATCTTTCATGCTTACTCGATTTGCGACGAGTTTTGTATTGGTCTCAAGAAGGTTATGTATAATCTTTAATCCATGAGCCTTTATGGTTGAGCCAGTTTCTGTTACCTCGACAATTGCATCCGCAAGCCCCTCAACAACCTTTGCCTCAGTTGCCCCCCATGAAAATTCAACATTTACGGGAATGTTCATTTCAGAAAAATACCTCTTTGTGAACTCTAATAATTCCGTTGAGATAGTCTTGCCAGCGCAATCCTCTATCGACTTAATAGTAGAATCATCAGGCACAGCTAACACCCATTTAGCGGTGTTTGTGCTAACCTTAGAATATACGAGGTCAGAGATTATCTCAACATCCGCATCATATTCTAAAATCCAATCAAGACCTGTTAGACCCATATCTAAAGTACCACTCTCTATGTATCTGGGCATCTCCTGGGCTCTCACTAGAGCGCAGTATATTTCACTATCATCAATGTATGGGAAATAGTTTCTGGAAGAAACGCTTATTTTCCATCCAGCATTCTTAAAGAGTTCTATTGTCGCCTTTTCCAGACTGCCTTTGGGAATACCTAACTTTAGCTGTTTTTTCATCTTATTTCTCCATACTTATCTTCAGGATTGAATATTTTATCTCCATCAATCTTCAACTCACCCGCTTCAAGAATTCTGTAAAAACAACTTCTATAACCAGTATGACATGCCGCATCTCCCACCTGATTGATCTTTATGAGTATACAATCATCATCACAATCAATCCTAATCTCCTTAACCTCCTGTATGTTTCCTGAGGATTCGCCCTTCTTCCATAACTTATTTCTCGATCTACTATAGTAGTGGACTATCCCGCTCTTAATAGTCTCCTCCCATGCCTCTGAATTCATAAAGGCCATCATCAAAACTTCACCACTTTTATGATCCTGCGCTATTACAGGTATCAAACCATTCATTTTATCAAAGTCCAGCTTAATCATCGTAATTACTTTTTTTTAATTTAACTCCTTTTAATAATATTAGCGACACACTCCAATATATATAATGGATTATTTAGAAATGTTAATACTACAACTCTTAGATTTTTCAATAACAATATTGTCAATACACTTATTTTTTAGTACCTCAATAAATATTCACCATCTGATTCAGCTCTTAAGAGCCAAAAGTCATAGACAACAGAATTTGGAATAAGCAATAATCAATCAATTGTTAGCAAAACATATCTTTATTAATAGATTCTATACCATCAAAAAGTTACAATCAATCGAATTTTTGCATTTCTTGCTGTTTTATCTTGACAATTATTCCTTACAGATTATTCTAGACAAAAATATATTATGGGCCTAGGAGTTAAAATGAGTATTTCGATTAGGGTTCCAGCTTCACTCAAAAAATTCTTAGGTGACAATGATCATGTGATCTGCGAGGGCAATACTATTGAAGAATGCATAAACGACCTCGACGCTATGCATTCAGGATTCAAGGAAATGGTATTGGATAGCGAAGGACAAATATCCAATTCATTACTAATCTTCATTGATGGGGAGAATATTCTCAATTTGGATGGCTTAACAACCCCGGTTAATGATGGCAATGAGATAAGTATTATTCCTTATGCAGCAGGAGGATAAATTATCATGATTATTGATGATCCAGATTCTCATTTTATCTTTGTCTATCATCCTAAGGTCTATTTGGGAAAGAAATATACTGTATACAAGGGTCGAGAGCTTACCAATAGTGAGGTCTTACAGTATTGGGGGAAATGGATTATTCTAGGAGACAAATCCAAACTCGATGAAATGGCTGAAAAGCTCGATCAATATGTGGAGGATGGGGTAATACCCTGTATCAAATATGATCGTGAACCGCCAGCCAACCTAGATCTAAAAGAATGTGTTATGATGGTCTATTGCGATAAGCGTCAAAGTGAAGAGGTGTGGGAGATATTAAAGGACCATGGTGTTGAATTCAAGGCCTGGGTCACTGAAAAGGAGACAATGGAGATGTGGATGCCCGGGGGTCAACTCCTTGAATTCTGGATTAATTCACAAAATTTCAGTGAAGAGATAGCAAATGCTATAAGGGAGGATGCTAGGGCTAGATTAGGGTATGTATTTGATCACCCAGATGAGATATTTTCACCTTGGGAACAGTAGTTATCGATCTAATTTAATCAAAAAAATTTTACCTGAATTTTACTCGATTAACAAAGGTGTGTAAAATTATATATTATTTTCCCCAAATGTAGCAAGATGTTATATTTACAATCCTATTTTTTATAGGAAAGACTACTTAACCAACGATTGGGAGTTTACAATGATACAGGTTAAACAACAACTGAAGGTGCCTAAAGCTGATCCTAATTTTTTTGCAAAGAAAGAGGACATCTTAAATTTAGACAGATTGGAAAAATTATCAGAAAGGCATCCAATTAATATTCTAATTACGGGAAATCAGGGTTGTGGAAAATCTTCTTTAGTAAGACAGTTCGCAAACAATTACAATCGACCAATGGCGACCTTCCAGGTGGGGCTCCTGGTAGAATCAGGGCAGCTCTTTGGGCAACAAAGATTGAGAGAGGGCGAAACCTATTTCCAAAGCTTCCTATTTCCTCAGGCGATTCAAACCCCAAGATGCATAATCCATTTAGAAGAGATAAACAGGTCAGAAACACCCCATGCATTAAACGAATTATTCTCTGTATTATCCGAAGATAGATCTATCTGGATTGATGAACTAGGTCTTGTTGAGGTAGTCCCGGGAGTCATCTTCTTCGCTACAATGAATGAAGGTGAGGAATTTACCGGTACTGATGAAGTAGATGCCGCCCTTATGGATAGATTCTATCGTTTACATCTTGAGTATCTTCCTAAGGATGTTGAAAAAGAGGTATTGACTGCTAAAACAGGAATAGATCCGGCACTTGCTGATCAAATTCTAAACGTAGTCAACAAACTCAGGAATAATGAGCAGTTAGACATAAGCATTTCCATACGGCATAGTTTGATGATCGCTGAGCTAATGTCCACTGGGGCGACTTTACGTGAGGCCATCATTTATAGTCTTCAAATATCAATGAATGTGCTCGAGTCACTGCTTCTCTCTGTACACGTTGAAACAGGAGACGCAAATGTAGATTTATCACAATATGGACGATATGTGATTTAATCCTATATCTACATCAGATTTAACCTCGAAAAGAAAGTGCTTTACAAACCCAGGAATATCCTTTACAACCATAATAGATCATGCCACATATGATTGGTTGATCTAAATCAATGGAAAATCATTCTAATTTCAATATAAATGAAAAGAAGCTTATATTCGGCATAGGCTTTATTGCTTCGATGAGAACGCTGGGGGTTTC
Source organism: Spirochaetota bacterium (assembly GCA_034190085.1). Lineage (NCBI taxonomy): Bacteria > Pseudomonadati > Spirochaetota > Spirochaetota bacterium. Next base: position 7,777 of record JAXHTS010000075.1, on the reverse strand, counting down.
TTTAATCATCCCCTTTTTATCCATATACGCCACAGAGATACCCTATACAACTGAAGCATTATCAGGAATAGCTGTTGGGATATTCGGCATATCGCAAACCCTTCTTCAGATCCCAATGGGAAGATTGAGTGACAGATGTGGGCGGAAACAAATAGCAATCCTGGGCCTATCAATCTTCTTTATTGGATCAATTTTATCCGGACTTTCCAAAAACATATACCATCTCATCTTCGCCCGTTTTATAACAGGATCTGGCGCTTTTTCAGGGGTAACAATGGCATGGTTAACCGATGGTATAGACAAAAATCGAAGAACATCAGCTCTCACATATGTAGCCCTCGGTATCGGTATAGCAGTAATTATTGGATTTACTACCAGCCCTATTATTGCCGGCAAAATTGGGATTCCACATCTCTTTTACCTTTGTGCCGCCCTTATATCCATCTCGATTATCTATATTCTACTCTTCATGAATAATCAAGGCTATGATGTAAATTACAATTTCCACATTAGAATCCGAAAGGATAGCTTATCCTCCATATTAAGGAATCGTGATTTAATCAGATTGAATCTATTGGGTTTTATTGGCAGTCTCGTGCATATTAGCATTTTTTTTACCCTGCCAATCCTTATTAAAGACAAAATGGAGATTACACAAATGTGGAAGCTTTACGTCCCTATCTCAATCATTGGCACCAGCTTTATGTTCTATTTCGGGCAAAAGGCAGATGAAATAGGCATCATTAGGGTTGCCATAACAGCAATCCTTTTTACTATAATCGGGAGCATTATTCCAATATTCTTTAACAGTCTATTCTCATATATCCTCTCATTTATTATATTCTATTCAGGTCACTCTATTCTCTCTCCTGTATTGCCGGCTGCTGTTTCAAAACATCCCAACACTCAACTCAATGGAACTGTGATGGGTATCCTGAATTCTTCTCAATTTATGGGATTTAGCGCTGGTGGATTCTTAAGCGGATTTATGCTAAATTTTGATCATAGATATCTATTCATTATACTATTGATATTTTTAATAGTAAGCCTATACTCAATGTTCAGGTATAATGATTTTAGGGAGGCCTAAAACCTAACATATCAACTGTTATAATTGGCGCTCAGGTGTGAGGACTCTCTTCAACATATAGCAAAACAATCCTGCCGCTATCAATCACCCCATTCTCTTCAATATCCCAAGGGTTTCAATATGTGGGGTTTGGGGGAACATATCAAAGGCATAAAACTTTTCAATCGAATATGATCCCAGGGCCTGAAAATCATTCTTAAATGAATCGGGATTACAGGAAAGGTATATGATCTTATCGGGAGATAACATATTTAAATATTTTACCATCCTTGGATTGATACCTGATCTTGGCGGATCCAGGATTATGGTATCATATCTTTCATTCACATTCCTAAGGAATTTAAGGGCATCATCACAGACAAATCTGACGTTATCAATATTATTATTGATTCTATTAATATTCGCAACCCTTATCGCCTCTGATGACAACTCAACCCCAGTAATATCTCCAACCCCCTCAGCCACATAGAGGGAGATGCTTCCAACTCCCGAATATAGATCGAGCGTCTTCCCTATTACATCCTCTCGTATCAACTTATATATCTCAAGGGCTACCCTTGAATTGGATTGGAAAAATGAATTAGGTGTTATCCTGAATTTTATGTCCCCAAAAAAATCTTCAATATATCCACCCTTAATATCCTCTAGTATCTCTCCAAAGCTTAAATCAGCCCTTCCATCATTGAGGATGATAGAAATTGAATCAACTTCATCAATTATATTCTCAATAGGATGCGCAAGCCTATTCTCCCTCTCGGAAACAACAAAATTCACCATAACTTGACCACTGAACCCACCCTCTCGCAGCACGATGTATCGGAGATATCCACTATGTTTCAGATAATCGTAATCCTCCACATCACAAAGAAATGGTTTTACCTTAGAAAAAATCTCAGACGATCCCGGCTGCATTATTTTGCACGAGTCAATATCCACGACCTCTCTGTAATCGCCACGTCTTCTAAGACCCACCCTCCTAAAGGCGGTTACTAAATCCATCCTGTTTCTATATTCATAAGGGATTGATGGAAGGACCTCTTCCACAGCGCAAACCCCTTCAAGTATAATATTGAGATACCTCTTCTTTAGGATAAGCTGATCTTCATATTGAATATCCTGAAACATGCACCCACCGCACTCTCCAAAGTGCTGACAATTTGGGGTAATATCCTTATCCCTGTACTCCCTGGCAAGATCACTAATAAGCTTTGCTTTCTTTTTATTCATAAGCCAACTTTATCACTTTTGTATCTGACACCTTATAAAATAATATTAGGAACTCGGTTAATGATATTAAACCCAATAGAATAAAATAATTGTTGTCAACAATTATCATTCTCCCTTAAGTGAAAACCTATATTAATATTATTTCAACCTATTATAAAAAACATTTGATATTATAGCATCCTGATTTATTATTTTGATTATGTTAAGGATTGGTACAAGAGGAAGTGACTTAGCTCTATGGCAGGCAAATCATGTCGCCGACTTAATAGGCAGGGATAAATCAGAGATTAAAATAATTAAGACAAAGGGTGACAGAATCCAAAGCGTATCATTTGAGAAAATGGAAGGCAAGGGCTTTTTCACAAAGGAGATCGAAGAGGCGCTGTTAAATAATATGATCGACATAGCAGTACATTCAATGAAGGATTTGCCAACTGATGATGTCCCTGGTTTAAAGATAGTCACTACAACGAAAAGAGAAGATCCCTCGGATGTTTTATTAATCAGAGAGGAATGCTACAATGATAATCACTTTATACCCCTGAAGGATGGCGCGATAGTTGGGACAAGCTCCATACGACGGATGGCTCAGCTAAAGAGTGCGATGACTTCCCTTAATATACAACCGCTCAGAGGGAACGTGCCAACCAGGGTCAAGAGATTAAGAGAGAGCAAATTTGATGCTATTGTTTTGGCAAAGGCCGGCTTGAAGAGACTAAGCATTGATATGTCGGACTTACAGGTTCTCACTCTCCCCTACAGCTTCTTTTTGCCGGCCCCTGCTCAGGGCGCTCTTGCCATTCAGATTAGAGACGACAATGATGAGCTCGAAAAGATTTTAAAAAAATTTAACCACAAAGAAACCGAACTATCTGTCAAGGCTGAGAGATGTTTTTTACAGCACTTTGGCGGAGGCTGCCACATCCCATTGGGCACCCTGGCCTATATTGAAAAGGGAAAGATACACCTATCAGGGGTTATTACTTCTATTGATGGTGATATCTCTATAAGAAAAACAGTGGTGGGCGAAGAACCTGAAAAGCTTGGCGAGGAGTTAGCTATTCTATTGAAAAGAGAAGGGGCGGATGATCTGATATGAAGAGAGGACATGTTTATCTAATTGGAGCTGGGCCAGGGGATCCTGGTCTTATTACACAAAAGGCGTTAAATGTTTTAGCCAACGTAGATTGTATAATCTATGACTTTCTTTCCAATTCTGATATCATTCAGGGAATGGACTGTGAAAAGATATACGTTGGGAAAAAGGGAAGCGACCACACCCTTCCCCAAGATGAAATTAACCAATTATTAATACTAAAGGCAAAGGATGGGAAAAGGGTCGCCAGGTTAAAGGGGGGCGATTCATTCATCTTTGGCAGGGGGGGCGAAGAGGCAGAAGAGCTTGTTGAGAATGGGATTACTTACAGCGTCATACCTGGAATATCTTCTTTTTATTCCGCACCCGCTTATGCTGGAATTCCGCTCACACACAGGGATTATGCCAACTCCTTTGAGGTGATTACAGGACACAGAAGGGGGGATGCTCCACCTGAAGAGAGCATAAATCTCCCGGAATATGACGGGAATAAGACATTTGTCTTCCTAATGGGAATGAAAAATTTGGATTATATAACGGATCAATTGATCAATTCTAAAAATTTTCCTGAGGAGACCCCAATAGGAATAATATCCTGGGGTACTACGCCAAGACAGAGGGTTGTCACAGGCACTCTGAAGAATATTGTAAAGATCGCCGGCGATAAGGGGATTAGAGCCCCTGCCATAATTATCATTGGCGGCGTAGTTCTTCTGAGAGACAGACTCAAGTGGTTCGATAATCTTCCCCTCTTCGGCATAGATATTGTTGTTACAAGAACGAGAGAGCAGGCATCCATTCTTTCAGAAAAGCTTTTAGCCCTTGGGGCAGGGGTCATTGAGTTTCCGACCATTGAGATAGTAGAGAAGTCGGATCTAAGCGCCCTGAGAAGCGCAATTGAAAACATTGAAAACTATAATTGGATAATCTTCACCTCTCAAAATGCAGTGAAGATATTTTTTAAAACACTTGAAAATATGTCAAAGGATGCCAGGAGTCTCTTCCCCGCTAGGGTGGCCGCCATTGGACCAGCAACAGCAAAGGAGTTGATGAAAAGATCAATTAAACCGGATATGGTCCCCTCTGAATACGTTGCAGAGGAGATAATTGAGGAGATGAAACGAATCGGTGTAGATGGAGCCAACATACTGCTCCCCTGCGCTCAAGAGGCAAGAGAGACTTTGAAGGATGGACTCATCAAACTCGGAGCCAGGGTTGATAGAATACATATATATGATACTATTATTCCGGGGAGTATCCCTGATCCGATTAGGGAGGAGATAAAATCAGCAGGCCTGATAACCTTTACCAGCTCATCAACAGCCAGAAATTTTTTTACAATAATAAAAGACACAGATTCGGCAACAGCATGCATTGGTCCCATCACCGCTGATGCAGTAAAGAAGAAGGGACATACACCTGACATCATAGCCTCTGAATATACCATTGATGGTTTGGTTGAGGCAATTGTGGAGTGGAGGAGAGGGAATAAAGCGTTATAAATCTCATTATCCGCGCATTGCCAAACTCAAGCTACTTTGCGGCAGGATATCAGATCAATTCGGAGCGACAATGGAACCCATTTTCAGACCAAGAAGGATCAGAAATAGTCAAATAATTCGAGATCTCGTTGCAGAGACACAATTAGATAAGAATAAATTGATATTTCCCTATTTCGTAGTCGAGGGGGGCAATCTGCGAGAAGAGATCAAATCCATGCCCGGGATTGAGCGGCTATCCATCGATAACTTAATCAGGGATGTTGAGAGTGATTACAGCCATGGCGTTAAGACAGTCATCTTGTTTGGGATACCCGAGACCAAGGATGATAGGGCAACACAGGCTTACGATGAAGAGGGTATAGTTCAAAGAGCGATTAGGGATATCAAAAGGAATATCCCTGAGATCTGTATTGTCACTGATGTCTGCCTTTGTGAATATACAAGCCATGGTCATTGCGGAATCGTTGAAGACGGAAGGATATTGAATGATCCCACCCTTGAACTACTAGCAAAGACAGCCCTTTCACACGCTACCGCAGGGGCAGATATTGTGGCCCCCTCGGATATGATGGATGGGAGGGTTGGAGCCATTAGGGAGGTCCTTGATGAGAAGGGCTATAACTCAGTGCCTATTCTCTCCTATGCCGCAAAATACTCCTCCGCATTCTACGGGCCCTTCAGGGACGCTGCTGACAGCGCGCCACAGTTTGGGGATAGGAGAAGCTATCAGATGGATTTCAGAAATTCACTTGAGGCAGAGAAGGAGATAATGCTCGATATAGATGAGGGCGCAGACATTGTAATGGTAAAACCAGCCTTAGCCTATCTGGACATTATCAAAAGGGCCAGGGAGATAGTCAATGTCCCACTTTGCGCCTATAATGTCAGTGGTGAATACTCAATGGTAAAGGCAGCCTCGAGGTTGGGCTATGTTGATGAGAGGATGATGGTAATAGAGATCCTCACAGCAATATTCAGGGCAGGCGCGGATATGGTAATATCATATCATACAAGGGATATAGTTAAAGAGGGCTGGTTGTAAGTCGCAATGGCCAAATTTCATATCAGCAGGGTCTGATCACAGCCCGAGACCGACATCATGTATTATGAAGAAATAAGCAATGGAGACAAATGTGACGATAGAAAGATCGATTGAATTATATGACAAAGCTATAAATCTTATGCCAGGGGGTGTAAACTCCCCGGTACGGGCATTCAGATCCGTTGGCGGAACCCCGCTTTTCATAAGATCGGGTTCCGGTTCTCATATCTTCGATGAGGATGGTAATGATTACATTGACTACTGCATGTCATGGGGACCGCTTATACTCGGTCATGCTGATAGCGATGTGATAGATGCGATCATTGAGGCTGCAAGGAATGGCACAAGTTTTGGAACCCCTAATCGCTATGAAGTGGAAATAGCAGAGATGGTTGTTGAACGATTTCCCTCCATGGAGAAAATTAGATTTGTAAATTCAGGAACTGAGGCCACAATGAGCGCCATCAGACTAGCGAGGGGATACACAGGCAGGGAGAAGATTATCAAGTTTGATGGCTGCTATCATGGTCACGCGGACGATCTTCTTGTGGCAGGAGGCTCAGGCCTGGCCACCCTTGGAACGCCGGATTCTGCGGGAGTAAACAGGGATAATGTAAAGGACACAATTGTTGCACCCTTCAACAACTCAAACATCCTCGAAGACGCGCTTAAAAAAGAGGGTGATAATGTAGCAGCAATAATAATTGAGCCTGTTCCCTGCAATTATGGTCTTATCATGCCTGAAAAGGAATATCTGAAAGAGGTAAGAGATCTCTGTGACCGATATAATGCGTTATTAATATTTGATGAGGTAATCACCGGATTCAGGTTGTCAAGGGGCGGCGCACAGGAATACTTCAACGTTAAGCCAGATATAACCACAATAGGCAAGATTATAGGAGGGGGCCTCCCTGTTGGCGCTTATGGCGCCTCAAAGGAGATCATGTCAAAGGTGGCGCCAGAGGGCCCTGTATATCAGGCTGGTACACTCTCTGGAAATCCCATAGCCCTTGCAGCAGGGACCCAGACGCTGAAGAGGCTCGACAAACTCAATGCATATAAAATTCTGAACGAAAAGGCCCTAGGGTTTAGAGAACTATTACAACCAATTCTGAATAGATATGCCGGAAGAGTTCTCTTCCTACAACTGGAATCAATATTCTCAATCCTCTTTACACCCCTTACTTCAATAAAAACCGTTGATCAAATAAAGGAATCCAACATGCAGATGTTCGCTAAATTTCATAACAGCATGCTCAAGAGGGGAATATATCTTTCCCCCTCCGGATATGAGGTAGGATTCCTTTCTACAGCCCATTCTGATGATGATATCAATAGAACCGCAAAGGCTATATCTGATTCGCTTGATGAGATATGGTAATGTGAAAGTGGATCAAGTGTAGACTAGGGTCCAAGGGGCCTTCGAGCCTACTAATTAAGTTCAGCATTACATAAATTGAGGGGGAAAATGATATTTTTCCGTTTTAATTCTTTTTTATTTAATGGGCTTGCCTTCCACCTAATAAATGTTGAGGAAAAGAACCCCTAATCCCAAGGCTAACCTATGCTAATTTATCTACGGGAGAGAGGCGGTATGTGTTAACTTAAGACAGATTTTAGAATATATATAGTTTTTTGGACATTGAATATCGAAGAAAAGAGTAAAACACTTCATAATTCTAAATTCCTTGTTCAATATTTGATATTTCTAGGTGACTATCCTTAGCATGAGGCAACCATGGGGGGCACAGTGCGGTACGAAGGGGGGTAAAGTGCGGTACGAAGGGGGCACAGTGCGGTACGAAGGGGGCACAGTGCGG